>CALDFS010000119.1 GCA_937942105.1 uncultured Ruminococcus sp.
TTGAGCTTCGCGCGGTCAAGGTTCTGGAGTGCGAAAAGCTTGAAAAGTCCAAAAAGCTACTAAAATTCAAGCTGGACGATGGCGTGGGAACAAGGCAGGTTCTTTCGGGCATCGCCAAGTGGTACAAGCCCGAGGACTTGGTTGGAAAGACGCTTGTGGTAGTAGCCAACCTGAAGCCAGCCAAGCTTGCGGGTGAGCTTTCCGAGGGAATGTTAGTCTGCGCAGAAATGCCTGATGGCAGCGCCAAGCTGACCATATTGGATGATTCAGTTCCTGCGGGGGCTAAGCTGAGGTAATTAATGTAGTTATAAGTGTGGTATACCGTACTTTAGATGTGCGGTATACCATGCTGAAAATTGAATATCTGTCCGTAGCTCAGTGGATAGGGGTACCGCTCAAAGTTTGAGCGTACCGGATAAGTTTGTTTGCGGCACCCCGACATTTGCGTTTGGGATTTGACTTACTGCCGCTTTGATAGATTGTTTATGCAGATAGTTTCTGCGATTTCATCGGCGCAAATGTCCGCAGTTTGTTATTTGCGTGGTTTTGGTGGTTTGTGTATAACTCATATAATTAAATATCTGTCCGTAGCTCAGTGGATAGAGCAATACGCTCCGACCGTATGTGCGCAGGTTCGATTCCTGTCGGACAGACCAAACAAAAAAGACCCGCAAGGGGTCTTTTTATTTGGTCTGTTGATAGTTGCAAGAAGCTTACAACAATTGCAACGTAAAAGCGATAAAATGCAAAATTGTCAGTTGTTTACAAAGAATTTGTGACATCTTGTACTAATTGATATTAAAATTTTGTGGAAATTATAGAAAAGCATTATTTTACATTTTTTGTATTGACTTAGTTCCAAAAATATGCAATAATATATATAGATAGCTATCGCTTTGGATGAATTGGGACAATTACAATGAAATTACATAGTGGTAATGACTAATATTGAAATTAAATTTGAGGTGCTTGAGGATGCATTTCTCTTATGAAAATGCACTTATCAATATATTAAATTATTTCAATGGTTGTTACTTTGACTATGTGTTTGTTTTCAAGTTAAGTACATTAAAATAGTAAGGGAGAATGTTTAATGAAAATCAAACTAAAAAAACTTATAAGAACAATATTTATGACAACTGTTATGACGGTACTTTCGGTGATTTCTGCTGTTTCAGTGAGTGCTGCTGATATTAACCAAGATGAAGCCTATAAACTAGCTGAGGCTATGATGTCTGAGTACATATATGCAAGAAGCATATATAGCTTGCACGACTTTTCTAAATACACAAGCCTTGAAAACTTGGTTGAATATTTTGACAGCATTGTTTCTGAGATTCAGGAGAGTGGCGCGCCTATAGTGGATGAGACGTATACAGCTAACGTTACTTCTAGCTCATTTAAGGATTTGGGAGACTGTGCTATGGTATGTGTCAGTGCGGTGGAGTCGTGTAATAATGGAGAATCGTCCTCAGGTGATTCTGCATATGTTCTTATAGCTAAATCTGAGAATGGTCTTGAAATAAGAGATTTTTATTTGAGCGAAAATGGCTATGAGTGGAGGTTCAGAGGGGCAGATTATCAATTCGGCAATCCTGATTACTGGCTTGATAGTCCCAAAATCGAAGCGGTTTTAGAGCGTGCAAGAGCTGAAAGGAAAATTGGATTCAATGTGATTTGTGAGCAGTCTCAGCGGAAATTAGCCGAACAGTATGCGATGGAGGATATGGGAACTGCAAGCATTGATGAACCTGATGCGGTAGACAGCATTACCTTAAACAAAGACAACATTGCTACTTGGGCAAGGGACAATTGTACCAAAGAATCACCGACATCCGCAATACCTGGGGTTGAGTATTGTGATATGAGCCAGTGGAATAATTATGACGATCCAAATGGAAAAAAGAATTGGGATTGTACCAACTTTGCTTCTCATGCCTTGATTGCAGGTGGTGCGATTATGAATAGCTCAAGCTGGTATTATAATAGCTCGAGCTCTCGTTCCTCTTCATGGGCAAGTGTGGATAAATTTTATGAATTTTTAACTACAAATAAAGACACCGGACCCTTCGGTAAAAGTGTAACCTATATGGATTTAAACAATGGGCTTTATATATTCAATGAAGGAGATATAATTCAATTTGATGTTGACGATGACGACACAAGCTGGAAACACACAACAATCATAACAGGCTTCACAGACCTCGGAAATGGTAAGCTTAGAGCAAAGGTTTCTGGGCGCTCCGCAGCATTATCAAAATATCAGCAAAATAACTATGATATTGAAAAAGTTAAAAAAGATAGAGGTTATACTCGTGCTCGTGTAATTATACTAAAGGGTTGCCGAGAATAATTCTACATTTTTTGCCCCGCTTGTCGGGGCATTATATTCTGTAACAGTATTTACTAAAGGCTACAATTAATTTTATATATTGGCAATACAGCATTATTATGCAATAATATACATATAGGCCCATCAACCCCATAAAAATATTTTATTGCTCCGCCCGGAGGTGCTTACTATGACGAAACCCCGATTTTTGCTTATCCCGATACTCATTTTTACAATCCTTGCCTGCTCCTGCTCGAACAATGCAGATGTTCGCGATGAAGTTTCCATGGCGACTGAGCCGCCGGCAGTTGACGCAGCGGGCGGCACTTGGGAGGATACGGAAGCAGTGGGTACGGATGAACCCCAAAGCACACAGACAGAAGCTGTGACCGAGGCGACGGAAGCGGTATCAACCACCTCTCCGACTACCGAGGCGACCACCACGGCAGCGACCACGGCGGCAACAAATCCCACAACACAGCCTACCACCAAGGCTACAACTAAGCCCACTACCAAAGCAACCGCAAAGTCAACAACAGTTGCAACCACGGCGACAAATCCCACAACAGCCGATACCACTGCTTCGGAGGATGAGGAGATTGTTGTGCTTGATGACGAGGATGAGGAATTCTTGGAGCCGGTTGTATGCGGAATGCCTACTTATGTCGATGAGCAGTATACTGATTATATCATCTATCAAGGGGTGATTTACATCAGCCATGAAGGATATCCATACGGTAAGGACGGCTTTTACATCACCGAATACATCCCTGGCGACAAGCTTATGGAGATAACCGAGGTCAGCAGCAACAGGGAACTTGCCGAGCTTTCCGACGGCACAGCCTCTGTGCTCCCGGTGGGAACGGAGATATATACATGCCAAAACCGAGGGGATTTTATACTTGCACTGGTGGATGAGGAGTATATTCCTTATTTTGGACTTATAGAAGGATAAACAGATTTTAGTATTAACACCCCGCCGCAGAAGTCATGATATAGTGGCTTTGCGGCGGGGGTGAGTTTTTATTGAGCCGGTGCTATAATGTCAAAACAAGTTTTAAACGGAGGCGATTATTATGCAGGACTGCTGCTTTACGAGCGAAAACAACTGGTTCAGATACCGCGCGGCGGGGATTATTGTTGAGGACGGCTGTGTGCTGTTTATCGGCAATGAAAGGGAAGACTATCTTTATTCGGTCGGCGGGGGAGTGCATATAGGCGAGACTGCCGAGGACGCTGTACGGCGGGAGGTCTTCGAGGAAACCGGGGTGAAGTATGAAATCGACCGTCTGGCGGTCATTCATGAGAATTTCTTTAACGAAAACAACGGCTTGCTAAAGGGGCTTGAGTGCCACGAAATCGCGTTCTATTACCTTATGAAGCCGCGCGGCGAAAAGGTGTTTGAATCTGACAGCTATACTGTCGGTCATATCAAGGAGCAGCTCCGCTGGATTCCTATAGAGGAGCTTGGGAACTACAAGGCCTTCCCAAGCTTTATGCAGGATTATCTTACGCATGAGCACGCAGGAATCGAGCATATTGTTACGGATGAGAGGAAATAATCCTTGATTTTTATTTCATGAGAGGAAATAAGCCCGCTTTCAATCGCAAGCTACCATAATGTTAACCCGCATTGCTTGCTAATATCCCGAAAATCGTGTATAATGACGGTGTTGCAACAAATAATTATCCACGAAAGGAAGATTATAAATGCTTGGTGATAATCTGAAAAGGCTCCGCCAGTCGCGCGGGCTTAGTCAGGAGGAGATGGCGGGGAAGCTCAATGTTGTCCGCCAGACGGTTTCTAAATGGGAAAAGGGTTTGTCGGTTCCCGATTCGGAAATGCTTATGGAGATTTCAAGGCAATTCGAGGTGCCGGTGTCCGCTCTTTTGGGAGAGACAGCCGGGATTGATGACAGCTCAAGCGATATGCGCAGCGTTTTAGAAAAGCTCACTCTTATAAACGAGCAGCTTGCAAGGAGCGCTCAGGCAAAGCGCAGGGCGCTTCGGGCGGTGTGCATTGCCGTGATTGCGATAGTCGGGCTGTATATGGCTTTCCTGCTTGTGCTGGGAATATATATGGCTTCGGGCGCGAACGTAAGCGTTTCGGGGGATTCTGTTGGGATCATCGGCGGGGCGGACGGTCCTACGAGTATTTTCGTATCGGTGCAGTTTGGTCACCCGCTGGCGCTTATTATCATGGTGATTGCCCTGATAGCCGCAGTTGCGGGGCTGGTTTATACAAGGAAGAAGTAACTCACTTATCAGAAATTAGCGATATCCGCCTGTTGGGACACTTTCCCGGCAGGCGGATTCATTTAATCTATAAATTGGTTTGCTTAATGCAACGTTTTGATTATAATAGTTCATTGATTTTTGCATACTCAGGGACTATTATATAATTATACAATCTTTATAAATCAGGAGCTATTATGAACAGAAAAATTATAAATTTCAACACAAGCTGGCTGTATTCAGCCGAAGATATCCCGCGGTATAAGGATAGAGCTTTTGACGACAGCAGATTCGAGAAGGTCTGTCTGCCTCATGCAAATAGGATCCTTTCAAAGCATAAGGGACCTGACTTCCAGCGGGAGATTGATTCCTACCGCTTTGTATCATGGTATCGCAGGCATTTTGCGGTTCCATCAGGCTATAATCAGGGAAACAGGATAATGGTGGAGTTTGAAGCAGTTGCGAACGCCGCCGGAATCTATGTCAACGGTGAGTATGTCACCGAGCACAAGGGAGCGTACACCGGCTTTACGGTTGACATAACCGACTATGTGAGCATAGGCGGGGATAACGTTATAGCGGTTCGGGCGGATTCCACCAGACGTGCCGACATTCCGCCGGAGGG
>CALDFS010000120.1 GCA_937942105.1 uncultured Ruminococcus sp.
CATAGTGCTATGAGAAAGTTTGTGCGCATGCTTTTACTGCCGTTCCTCGGTGGTAAGTTTGTTCGCCCAGTCATGGGATGGTGGTTCTTCTATTACTTTGATAATCGTAATTCAGCACTTCGAAGAGATACCGAGAGCTTGACTTCACTTTTGTCCTCTCCTAATTTTTTCAAGGGGTACACAATGCTATTTAGTCGATTTTTAGAAGAATAATAGTATTACCGCAGCTATGTACATTTACGTCTGTGAATGACAGAATGTGTCTATCTGCAAGCATAAAATCCGTTTGCAGCGACGATTTTCACGTGACATCTATATAGTACCCGTAGAAGCAAAATGGTTAGCGTTTTTGAAAAAATTTTTTCAAAAAAGTCCTGCCGACGCCGACAGGACTTCTCGCATAATATAATTTTAAAGCATATTGCCAATCTCTTCAAGTTCATCCTCGTGCTCAAAGCGATAGAATTTCTCCGCATTCTCACCCAAGAACAGCCGCTTTTCGCGCTCGGTGAGCTTCGGAGTCTCCTTTATGAATCGAACAGCCATTTTATAGGTGATTTCGGTCATGGTGCGAGGATAGTCGCTGCCCCACATCAGCTTTTCTATTCCGCAGATGTCCGCCGCTTCCCTGACAGCATCTATTGCAGATGGATAGGGGTAGTATTCGCAGTTGAAAAGCCATGTCAGCCCGCCGCTTTCGATAAAGACATTCGGGCTTTTTGCAAGAGCAATCTGCGACTGCCAGTTCGTAGTTGTAACCATGCCGAAATGACCGATTGCAATGCGCAAATTCGGGCAGCGCTCTATAAGATACTCCATGCCGCCCACCTGCTCGTCGCCGTCGGCAAGGTCTATGGAGATGAACATATCTTTCTCCTCAGCGTCCCTGAAAAGCGGCAGAAGCCTGCGCAGATCTTTATCCGCAAGGCGGGAGGCGCAGACCTTTATGCCGTCAAACCCCTCGGTGCGGCAGTTTGACCTTTCCTCATACAATGAGCATACCCTGAACCTTGTGGGATACGTCTGCCTGACCTTTTTCAGGTACTCGTCCTGATTGCCGTCCATATATTCCTGAGTGCATACGGCGGCGTTCACCCTTGCATAGTCCATGTTTCCCAAAAGGCGCTCGGCGGTGTTGGCGCCGTCGTCAATATATGCGGGCATCATCTGGCGGACCTCACCCATGAACATGCTTTTGCCGCTGCCGATATCATAGACCGGCATGCCGCCAGCCATTCCCTGCTGTTTTTCCCAAAGGTGCAGATGTGCGTCGATAATCATAGCGTAACACCGTCCTTAAATATTGCAATATCCTTATATCCGTTTCGCTCGTTCGCTGTTTGATTGCCATTTGCAATGCTTAAAACATAGTCAAACAGACTATCGTCAAGATTTTTGCCGTTGATGATTTCTCCGGCATTGAAATCTATCCAGCCCGGCTTGCGCTTGGAAAGTGATGTATTTGTAGAAATTTTTATCGTCGGTATCGGCGCGCCCAGCGGCGTTCCGCGACCGGTTGAAAACAGTATCATCTGGCATCCGCAGGCGGTAAGATTCGTTACAGCTACCATGTCGTTACCGGGACCGTTCAATAGGTTTAGTCCGCTTTTCCGGACGGCATCGCCGTAATCCAGAACATCGGTAACGATTGACCTTCCGCCCTTTTGGGTGCATCCGAGCGACTTTTCTTCAAGTGTGGATATGCCGCCCGCCTTGTTACCGGGTGAGGGATTTTCGTAGATCACCTGATTGTGAGCGGTGAAATAGTCCTTAAAATTATTGATTAATCCTACAGTGCGGTTAAAGACATCCTCATTCTCGCACCGGTTCATGAGTATGGTTTCCGCGCCGAACATTTCGGGAACCTCGGTAAGAACACAGGCACCGCCCATTGAAATTATCCTATCAGAAATCCGCCCGATGAGGGGGTTTGCGGTGATGCCAGAAAGTCCGTCCGACCCGCCGCATTTTAGTCCTATTCTTAGCTTCGATACGGGCACAGGCTCGCGCTTGAAGCTATCGGCATAGGCTTTAAGCTGGTTTATCAGCTCTATGCCATCGGCTATATCGTCCTGCGATTCCTGAGCGTTTAAGAATTTGACGCGCTTGGGGTTGTACTCGCCCAGAATTTTCTTGAACTCAGCGATATTGTTATTCTCGCACCCAAGCCCTAAAACCAGCACTCCGGCGGCGTTGGGGTGATTCACAAGCCCGCGCAGGATTTTCTGCGTTGCGGCGTGGTCGCCGCCGAGCTGAGAGCAGCCGTAGGGGTGAGTCAGTGCAACCGCTCCTGTCATCTCGGCAAGTCTGCGCGCCGCACCGTTGACGCATCCGACAGTCGGAATTATCCAGATATCGTTGCGGATTCCGACGTCGCCGTTTTCGCGGACGTATGCCATGATTTCGGCAGGCTTCTGCGGCGGGATATCGCAGAAATCAGGGGCGTATATATACTCCAGCTTATCGCCCAAAGCAGTTCTGATATTGTGGGTATGCACGCGCTCGCCCTTTGATATATCCTTATAAGCTACGCCTATCGGAAAGCCGTATTTTATTACCTTTTCGCCCGATTTGATATCTTTAAGAGCCACTTTATGCCCGGTGGCTGTATCTACAGCTACATTGTCCGAAGCTGATATCTGTATCATGCTCATGAAAGTGCCTCGCTGTAGTATGCCTTCATGCCGCCGTCGTTGATGATGGCTAAGGTCTTCTTGATTTTGGGGAGCATGAAGCTTATATCCTCGCCCCAGTAGTCGGCTCTTGAAAGGATTTGGGCGGGAGTTGCTGTCTTCATAAATGCCGTTATCTCCTCGCCGTCATTGGCTTCATCAGTGCGATAGAAGGCTATGAGCGCCGCGAGTGACATAGTTAAGCACTTAGGCAGGGTGCCGAACTTATCGCGATATTCCAGAACAGTCGGAAGCACTCTCGCCCTCCACTTGCTTACGGAGTTGAGAGCGATACTTAATAGCTGATGCTTCACAAACGGATTTGCAAACCGCTCTAAAACCGCGTCACCGAAGGCTTTATCCTCCTCCGAGCCGCCAAGAGTGGGGATAATCTCCTGCGAAAGAGTCTTTTTTAGAAGAGCCGAAACCTGCTCATCCTTCAAGCACTCGCCGACGGTTGAAAGACCATAGAGCCGCGCCGCCAGAACCATTGAGGTGTGGGCGCCGTTGAGTATGCGAACCTTGCGCTTTTTGTATGGGGTTACATCATCAGTCCAGATGACGTTTATGCCCGCTTTTTTGAGAGGGAATTCGTCCTCGAAATCGCCCTCAATCACCCACAGGTGGAAGATTTCTGCGGTGTTGATAAGCCTATCCTCGCAGCCGAGCTGTGCGCAGAGGGTGGGTGCTTCGTCCTTGGGGTAGCCGGTGCAGATTCTGTCAACAAGGGTGTTGCAGAAGTGGTTTTCGGTTTCGAGCCAGCTTATAAATCCGTCTCCGAGGTTCCAGAGCTTGGCATATTTGATTACATACTCCCGAAGAAAATCGGCGTTGTGGTCGATAAGCTCGCAGCAGAATAGGATGAAGCCGGGGAGCTGAGCCTTGTATCTCTCGTAAAGAAGTGCTGTCAGCTTTGCCGGGAAGGACTTGGGCGGAGCATCGTCAAGCTTCTCCGTGCCTAAGTATTCGATTCCTGCCTCGGTGGTGTTTGAGATGATAAAGCGCATATCGGGGTTGTGCGCAAGCGCAAGATATTCTGCATAGTCGGTGTAGGGATTAATTCCGCGGGAGATGGAGTGAACCTCGGTCATCTGGTTGACGACCTCGCCGTTCTCGATTCCTCTAAGATACTGATGGTAAACGCCGCCCTGCTCGTTCAGAACGGACACCAAGCCTTTTTCGATGGGCTGAACGACAACTACCTTGCCGTCAAACACGCCCTTTTGATTCATGATGTTTATGAACATATCTACAAAGCTGCGAAGGAATCCCCCTTCACCGAATTGAAT
>CALDFS010000121.1 GCA_937942105.1 uncultured Ruminococcus sp.
AGTGCTGTACCCATTGCGCCATTTTCAGGTTTGAGCGGAAAGGGAAAGCGAGTGCGCAGTCGTAGGTTTGATTTATGTGCAAGCGTTTTTTTAGACAAATATCAGTATAACATACCTTTATAAAGGAGATAGTTTATGAAATTTACCAAAATGCATGGCTGCGGGAATGATTACATCTATGTCAACGGCTTTGTTGAGGATTGCGATGACTGGGGGGCGCTTTCAAAGCGGCTTTCTGACCGGCACTTCTCGGTCGGGGGAGACGGGGTTATAGTCATACTGCCCTCAGATATCGCCGACTTCCGTATGCGCATGTTCAATGCCGACGGAAGCGAGGGCAAAATGTGCGGCAACGGCTCGCGGTGCGTGGCAAAGTACTGCTACGACAAGGGCCTGACCCACAAGCCAGTGTTCACCCTGGAAACCCTTGCAGGCATAAAAACCCTTTCGCTGACCGTTGAGGGCGGCGTTACAAAAAGCGTATCGGTTGGCATGGGCAAAGCCGGGTTCGCGGCGGATAAGGTGCCTGTTATATGGGATGGCGGCGAGGTTGTAAACAAGAAGCTGTTGCTTTCAAGCGGGGACTGGCTTATCACCTGCGTTACAATGGGCAACCCCCACTGCGTTACATTTATAGATAGATCCCCGCGTGAGCTTGACCTTGAAAGGATAGGTCCCGAATTTGAAAATAATGCCATCTTCCCGGAGCGCGTGAACACCGAGTTCATCAGGGTGATAGATTCGCAAACCCTTGAAATGCGCGTTTGGGAGCGCGGCAGCGGCGAGACCTTAGCCTGCGGAACAGGGGCTTGCGCCTCGGTCGCGGCGGCGGTAAGGTGCGGATACTGCCCTGCCGGCGAGGAAATAACTGTTAAGCTTCTGGGCGGGGAGCTGTATATCACTTGCTCGCCCGATTATGAGATTACCATGCGCGGACCCGCGGAGATTGCGTTTGAAGGCGAAGTTTGAGCGGCTTAGGTCGCAAGTGAGTGATTCGCTTCGCTAGTGATGTCGCTATCGCTGTGATGCACTCGCTTTGCTCGTAGTGATGCACGGCTTGCGCCGCGTTAATGTATCGCTTACGCGATGTATCTTGAAAGCGGCTGTTGGCGCCTGATAAATCCCGAATATATATGAAAGGAAAAAACATATGAAAGTCAACCCCAACTACACCAAAATAAAGGAAAGCTACCTGTTTGCCGAGGTTGCCGCCCGCACTGCAAAGTATGCCAAGGCGCACCCCGAGGCGAAAATCATAAAAATGGGCATTGGCGATGTCACCCTGCCGCTCTGCCCCGCCGTTATCGAAGCCATGCACAAGGCTGTTTCCGAGATGGGCGTGAAGGAAACCTTCAAGGGCTACGGCGAGTATCGCGGCTATGATTTCCTCTGCGAAAGCATCTGCCGCTATTACAAGAGCTTCGGCGTGGATATCGAGGTGGAAGAGGTCTTCGTCTCCGAGGGCGCAAAGAGCGACCTTGGCAATATACTTGACCTTTTTGATAACGACAACACCGTCCTCGTCACCGACCCGGTATATCCTGTTTATGTTGATACCAACATAATGGCAGGCAGAAAGGTTATATATGCCGACGCGACCGAGGATAACGGCTTCCTTCCCCTGCCCGACCATTCGGTTCACGCAGACATAATCTACCTTTGCTCCCCCAACAACCCCACCGGCGCGGCATACACCCGCTCCCAGCTGGCAGAATGGATAGCCTACGCCAAGGCAGAGGGCGCAGTAATCCTTTTAGACGCCGCATATGAAGCCTTCATTACGGATGAGGACGTTCCCCACTCCGCCTATGAGGTAGAGGGCGCGAAGGACTGCGTTATCGAGATATGCTCGCTCTCCAAAACAGCGGGCTTCACCGGCACACGCTGCGGCTACACCATAGTTCCCAAGAGCCTGAAGTTTGCCGAGGACCTGAACAAGATGTGGCTTCGCAGGCAGTCCACCAAGTTCAACGGCGTTTCCTATATCATCCAGTGTGGAGCAAACGCAGTCTTCACCCCCGAGGGTCAGAAGGGCGTTAAGGAAAATATCGCCTATTATCAGGAAAACGCAGCGATACTGATGGACGCGCTGGATGAGTGCGGAATAACCTACTTCGGCGGCAAGAATTCGCCCTACATCTGGCTCAAATGCCCGGATAACATGGGCTCGTGGGAGTTCTTTGACAAGCTGTTAGAGGAAGCAAACGTTGTCGGCACCCCCGGCGAGGGCTTTGGCGAGAACGGCAAGGGCTACCTGCGCCTGACCTCATTCTCCACGCATGAGAATACCCGCGAGGCTATGGAAAGGCTTAAAAAGCTTTTGAATAAGTAAAGCGATATGCATAAAAAGAGTACTGCCACACTCAGGTGACAGTACTTTTTGTTTTGCTCAGATTGTTATTCCGGATATCGCATTCTCATAAAGAAACTCTTTAAGCTCCCCGCTGCTGCCCGAGCTGTAATATCCCACAAGAAGCGAGTTGAACCGCTCCATGTGCTTATCCCTGATGGTCATGATACCCGCGCCAGCGCCTTGTTAGCAAGCGCAAGGCTGGTGCGCTTGTTGCCGTCCCAGAAGAACTGACCGCGCGTTCCCCATGCAAAGGCTTCAAGCGCCTTTTCGGTGGCGGTCATATCCCTACTGTCAACTATTCCCATAAGCTCAGCTATAACATCATCCCGCTTGGGTATCGGCGGCTCATAGTCTGTGCCCGATATGAACACGCTTCCGGTGCGGAGCTTTCCCCACTCCAGCGCTTCGTTTCTGGCAATATATTCATTCAGCCTGCACCAGTATTCAAAGGTTACAGGCTCCGAAACCGTTGATATGATATATCTCCAGGCGTCGCGCATGTTGAGTATCGCCTGAATGTCGTCAATAGTGACGCTGGGGACGTTCACGCCTTCAAGGATGGTTTTGGTCTGCGGGAAGGTAACGGCGCGGTTCTCCATCCTCATGCCGCAGTAGACGTTTTCATCCCACTTCTTTTTAGCTAAGAACAGGCTTTGCTCGGCGGTGAGATGGAATTTATCCTGAAAATTCATATATAATCGCTCCTTTAACAATGAAAGTATACCATCATCCGCAGTTTCCGTCAATACAAAAATGCAAAATCCCCGGCTCTTAGCAATAAACAATCAAAAAATCAATAAAAATCATTGCATTCCGGGCGGAATGCTGTTATTATATATAGAGAAAATTTATTTACTTGGAGATTAGCGTGAAAGAAATATCTCCCAACCAAATAAAGGCATAACAAAAAAGCCCTGCAACAAAGCATTTTTTTGCAA
>CALDFS010000122.1 GCA_937942105.1 uncultured Ruminococcus sp.
GAAAAAGAAATAAAGACCATAAAGAAATCTACCGACCGCATTGAATCTCACATAAAGAGAACCGACGAAAGAATAACTCTTGAAGTTCTACACATTGTCGAGAACGAAAAAGAGCTTTTAAGCCGCATTGAGCTGACTGAAAGCTCCATTACTGCCGAGGTAAGCCGCGCGACAGCCGAGGAAGGCAAGCTGTCAAGCCGTATCACGCAGAACGCCGAATCCATATCCGCAGAAATCACCCGGGCGACAGGTGCCGAAGCTGACCTTTCAAGCAAGATTGAACTTACTGCCGAATCCTTGACGTCAACGATAACGGCGGAAAAGACCCGAGCCGAAAAGGCGGAAAGCTCGTTGTCAAGTGATATAAGCGGAGAAGTTGACCGCGCGAAGGGTGCGGAGGAAGCACTCGGAAGCAGGATTACTACAACGGAATCCACGCTTAAATCCGAGATAAAGCAGACTGCCGAGAGTATCACTTCGACCGTTGAAGCTAAGATTACCGAAACTTCCGATGCCTTGACCGGCTTAATCGATGATGAGACGGAGCGGGCAGACAAGGTGGAAAAAGAACTGTCAAGCCGCATTACTCAGACAGCCGAATCCATAACGTCCGAAATAACTGCAAAAATCACCACCGAAACGGAGCGGGCGGAGGCGGTGGAAGAAAGCCTTTCAAGCCACATCACGCAGAATGCCGAATCAATCTCCGCAGAAATCACCCGGGCGACCGGCGCCGAAGCTGACCTTACAAGCAAAATCGAGCTTACAGCCGAAAGCTTGTCTACAGCCTTTACTGCCAAAGTCACAGAGGAAACCGACCGCGCCACGAAAGCGGAAAAGGAGCTATCAAGCACAATCACTCAGACCCCTGAGAGTCTTACTTCTGCCTTTACGGCAAAGATTACAGAGGAAACGGATCGAGCTGGAACAGCTGAAGAAACGCTCTCCAGCCGCATTACTCAGAATGCCGAATCTATCTCTGCCGAAATCACAAGAGCGACAAGCGCTGAAGCGGAACTGTCCTCGAATATAACACAGACAGTAAATAAAATACGGCTTAGCGTGTCGAGTAAAACTGTAAACGATCAAACCGAATCGACAATATCCATCACCAACGGCACGACCATTTTAAACAGCGTTAAAGTAACCGGCACTACAGCCGAGCAGGCATCCAAAATAGCCGTTGACGCGGTTAACGGAATAACCCTTTCGGTAACAAACAGCGCTACGAGCGCCAGTTCCACAATCGCCATAAAAAGCGGTTTTACTACCATAAGTAGCGCAAAAATCGAGTTTACTGGGCTTGTAACTTTTGATAACCTTAAAGACGGCAAGACCGAAATCAGCGGCGACAATATCACAACCGGAAAGATATCAGCGGATAGAATTGATGTTGATAAAATTTGCGTGACTGATGTATATTCCAAAAACGGAACGAACAGAGTTGTTGTTATAGCGACTGATGGCAATTCCTCGCTTACCATTGGCGGGCCTGATAGCAATAGTGCCTCAAACGTTTCTAAAGTCTATATCAGGGCGCAGGATTCAATTCAGCTCGGAAGATATGTTTCAAACAGCTACAACTTACACATTGATATCAACGATAGAATAGTGCGATCTTATAGTGCTTCGAGTAGTTATCGCTGGAACTTAGGAACAGGCACATATCCCTTTGCCAGCATATATGCGGCTAAGCTTTGCATACACCCGGATAACAATACCAACGGCGAATACGGCATATTTATACACAATAACAGCATTTACAGCAACAGGGCAAATACGTACTGCGGTACAGATAATTGTCCGTGGGCACATGGATATTTTAACAGCCTGACAGCGAAAACGAGCTTGACGGCGGCAACCTCCGTACAGCTTGGAACCGCTGCAAACTCGACAGTCGGATTTTACGGCAGTACTCCCACAACCCGGCGCACTATATCCAAAATAATGAATACGTCAACCGCTACTACTTCACAGGTTGCAACGGTGCTAAATAATCTTATGACGGCGCTGCAAGCCTACGGACTTATAGGCTAAGTTTTAAGTGAAAGGAATGGTAAAAATGAAGTTAAAAAGCATCGTTGAAGCACTTCCAGCGCTTCAGAAGCTTGCAAGCGAAGACCTGACTATCAAAACCTTGTACAAAGTCAAGAAGCTTATGGAAAGACTTGATAAAGAAATCGAGTTTTACAACAGCGAGCGAAACAAGGCAATAGAACAGCTTTGCAAGCAGGAGAACGGCACGAAGTACATTATCCCGGATGAAAACCGCGAAGCGCTTAATAATCGCTTGCAGGAGCTATTAGACGTGACTGTAGAGCCTCCGATAGAGCCATTTGTGATTTTTACCGGTGAAAATATACGGCTGTCATACAAGGATTTAAAAGCGCTTGAGGGCATTGTAGAACTCTGCGACATCACCGAAGCACAGGAGGGATAATCATCATGGAATTACTTCAAAACATATCGCTTGACTTTGGCAAAGATACCGAGCCTATAACGGTGTTCGCAAAGCAGGGCGACGCTAAAACCCGATACATAGAGATATCACCGCTTAACAAGGGGCAGAAATACCCTCTTGAAGCCGGGATAACCGCCCGCCTGCACATAACAAAGCCCAACGGTAAAATCGTACTAAGTGATGCGGCTATAATGCCCGAGACCGGTACTATAAGAGCCGAGCTTACCAAGCAGGCGCTTGCAGTAGCGGGCATTGCAAGCGCTGAAATAGGGCTGTATAAAGGCAATGCGCTTTTAAGCTCCCAGGTTTTTTATATTCGTATCGAGAAAAGAGCATACTCGGATAATGCTTTGGAAAGTTCGGACGAATATAAATCACTTGTTGACGTCCTTGCAGAAGTAGACCCAGCAGTGAAAAAGGCTGAGGATGCCGCCTCCGCCGCCACCACTGCCGCCGAAACCGCCACCACCAAAGCCGCAGAAGCAGCAACCGCAGCAACAAACGCAGACAAGGCAGCCGAAAAAGCCAACACTTCGGCGACCGCCGCAGATAAAGCCACATCTGCCGCAGAATC
>CALDFS010000123.1 GCA_937942105.1 uncultured Ruminococcus sp.
TGGCTCGACCTCGGAGGCGGCAAACATCATGGAGGCAGTCAACAGCGGCTCGAAGCTGCTGCTGATAGACGAGGACAGAAGCGCCACAAACTTCATGATTCGCGACCCTGTGATGAGGCGGCTTATCAAGGACGAACCGATAACTCCCTTCACCGAGCGCGTGCGGGAGCTTTCGGTAGGCGGCATATCGACGATTTTGGTAATCGGCGGGAGCGGAGAATATCTTTCCGTAGCAGATAAGGTTTATATCATGCAGGGTTATCAGCCCAATGACATAACCGCTCTTGCAAAGGAAATCAGCGCAGGGTTTACGTCTGCAAGCGGAGAGGATAACGCCGCTGCTCCTGCCGATTGGTCGCAGCACAAGGGCTATCTTGCGCGCGGGTTTGATTCACACCCGAATGGTCTGGGAAAGGAGCGGCTGCGGGTGTTCGACCTCGGCATTATCATGCTGGGCTCGGAGGATTTGGATCTGCGCACTCTTCACGATATCAAAAACCCAAGGCAGCTCCACGCCATGGGGCTTATACTGCGGCTTCTGATGTGCGAGAACCCTGACGCACTGCTGAATCCCAACAGCCCCTTTGATGTAGATGCGTGCCTTAAAGATATCTACAGGCGAATCGAGCAGGAAGGGCTTGACACGGTGTTCAGCCCGATGTTCCCCGAGGTATCGCGCTTCTTGGATTTACCGCGCATTCAGGATGCCAAAGCCGTTATTGCAAGAATGAGGAATATAGGCGTGTTCGTCACCGAAACCGAATGCTGAGATGAGCAGTTTATCTTGACAACTGCGCCGCCATGCTATAAAATGAAACTAAAGTACATAGCGGCGGGGTGTTTGCATGAAAAGCATCGGATTGGGAATGTTAGCCGCAGCGGTAATGCTTGCCGCATCAACCGCTGGCAGGGTAAGCTCAGAGGAGGGAATGGCATTGCGCGCAAAAAACATAGGTCAGACGGAAGTAATAGACGGTGAAAGCTATCTGCTCACCTTTTATGATGATTTCGATTCCGAAACGCTCAACACCGAAAACTGGGAATACTGCCCCGAATGGGAACGCGCCGACAGGGGCGGCATATGGAGCAGCGATATGGTAAGCGCTTCAGACGGCGTTCTTAAGCTTACAACAGCCTTTGACGAAAAGGAAGGTCGCTGCAAATCCGGAGCTATACGCTCAAAGGGGCTTTTTGAGCAGGCATATGGCTATTTTGAGGCTTCTATGAAGCTTCAGCAGGCGCCGGGCTTCTGGTCGGCTTTCTGGCTTATGACTCCTGAGCAGGGTAATGTGGGCAACGGCGGCAG
>CALDFS010000124.1 GCA_937942105.1 uncultured Ruminococcus sp.
GCAACCGCGCGTTTGAATACTTCCTTGAAAGCTCCCCCGCTTCTATGAACGACAAGGCGGAGATAAGAGTTATCGAGCCTTATGTTCACGGTCAGTTTGTTGAATCCACAACCTCTCCGTTCGAGGGCAGAGCGCATGTTCACTGGCTTACCGGCACCGCTTCGACAGTTATGGTGGGCTGCATCGAGGGTATATGCGGTATGCGCCCGAACGCAAAGGGTCTTGTTGTAAGCCCCTCTATTCCCAGCGAGTGGGATGGCTTTACCATCTCCAAGAACTTCCGCGGTCATCACCTTGATATCGAGGTTGACAACTCCGCTCACGTTGAATCCGGCGTGCGCGAGCTTTGGCTCAACGGCGAAAAGCTTGAGGGCTGCCTGATTCCTGCCGATAAGATGGTTGATAAGAATACGGTCAAGGTTGTTTTGGGATAATCCCGAATCTGATACAAATGTACGGGGCGGAGGCTTTGCAGCTTTCGCCCCTGCTTATATGGAGGATATCTATGAACAAAAAAGGAAATCGCCTATCCACCCTTCTTCTGGCATTTTCGATATTTCTATTCATCTGCACGATAATCAATCTCTTCGCCGGACACATCGGCGCTGCCATATGTGGACTTGCCGCCGGGGGATTTTGCATGTGCATATGGTACGTTTATCAAAACAAAAGCAATAATGACGATGAAAGCAAGCAGTAATACCTGCCGCAGAGGATAAATATGGAAAGATATCAATTAACAGATGAAGACCACAAGCTCATAAAGCTCAGTCTGGATGTATTGCATAAGAATTTCGACGACGGGATTTACAATCACACCGTTGGCTGTTCAATTCTGTGCAAAAACGGAAATATCTACAGCGGCGTGAACTGCGACGGAATTCATGGCTCCTGCGCGGAATACATTACAATGGGCATTGCCATATCGGCGGGAGAAAGAGAGTTTGATACAATCGTAGCCGTTCACGATAAGCATTTGAACTGCGTTATCCCTCCGTGCGGAAATTGCAGACAGATGCTGTTTGAATACTGCCCGGATATAAAGGTCATTGTCAATGACGAAGACGGAAAGCTTATAAAGGTCAAAGCGCGGGATTTGCTTCCCTTTGCATGGCAGTCAGTGGTATGCTGAATAAATAATACAACCGGCTTATGCTGAAATAGTCGCATAAGCCGGTTGTATTATTTATCGCTTCGTGAACGCGGTCTGAACAAAAGCGCCATCAGCAGGGCGAAAACCATCGCCGCTGTTATGCCCGCCGCGCAGGCGGTAAGTCCGCCGGTGAATATGCCCAAAAAGCCCTTTTCGTCAATCGCTTCCCGCACTCCCTTTGCCAGAAGGTTTCCAAAGCCCGTCAGCGGAACTGTTGCGCCCGCTCCGGCAAAGTCAACAAGCGGCATATACAGCCCAACGCCGCCCAGAATCACGCCGATTACAACGTAGGAAACAAGAATCCTTGCCGGGGTGAGCTTGGTGTAGTCAATAAGCACCTGACCTATTGCGCAAAGAAGCCCGCCTATTAAAAAAGCCCATAGATACTGCATTTTATCACCCCTTTCAAGCCTGTTTAATCTCTTTATCGTAAGATATCCATGCCAAGTGGGATATCCCCGGTATGCTCTTACCCTGCTGGCTCGACGTTGGGGACAGAAGCGCGCCCGTCGCCGCGAAGAGGATGTTTTTAAGCCTGCCCGCCTTTATCTCCGGCAGAAAATGCCCGCAGAGCATGCTTGCCGCACATCCGCAGCCCGAGCCGCCCGCGTGAACGTCCTGTTCGGCGGAATAGAGCATACAGCCGCAGTCGAGGTGCCGGTCGCGGATATCTATGCCGTCCCGAAGCAAAAGCTCGCAGAGGATTCGCGAGCCTACTTCACCCAGGTCGCCGGTTACTATGTGGTCGAAATCCTCCGGGCGGCGGTGCATATCCTTTAAGAACTGCTTGATGGTGGAGTACGCCGCAGGAGCCATCGCCGCGCCCATGTTGTTGGCGTCCTTAATGCCCTTATCCTCGATTTTGCCGATTGTCACCGCCCTTATATACGGCGGTTCGCTCCCCTGCTCTATTATCACCGCGCCAGAGGCGGTCGCCGTCCACTGTGACGTCGGGGTGCGTTGTCCGCCGTATTCCAGCGGAAAACGATACTGCCGCTCGGCGGTGCAGAAGTGGGAGGAGGTTATTGCCGCCGCCCGCTGCGCCGCTCCCGAATCTACCATGAGTGACGCCAGCATAAGCCCCTCCGACATTGTGGAGCAGGCGCCGTATATGCCTATAAACGGGATTTTAAAATCGAGCACGCCGAAGCTTGTGCCTATGCACTGGTTTAAAAGGTCGCCGCCGAACATCATCGAAAGCTCGCTTCCGGGAATCTTGCGCTTGTCGAGGGCGGTTTGCAGAGCCAGGCCCTGCATGGCGTTTTCAGCGTCCTCAAAGCTTTCCTGACCGAAGCGGTCATCCTTATCTATATAATCATAACAGCCGCCGTATGGACCCTGCCCCTCTTTAATACCGCCGACCGCCGCAAACGAGCTGATGATGATATCATTATCCGGCATGATGGTTGATTCGCCGATTCTTTTTGACATTTATTTCGCTTCCTTCTTATCAAGGCTCAGACCTTGATTCATTTTTTATGATATTATCTGCGCCAAATCCGCTATTATTCCTCAAATTATCAATGTCCCTCTTGAAAAAAGCTCGGAAATAGTGTATAATATTATAATGTAGTATTATAGCCAAAAGAAAGGCATGGTGATTAATATGAAAAAAGCTTTGACTGCCGCAGCGCTTGTAATCTGCGCGGCGTTTATATGTATGCTTGCGCTGTGCTCCTGCGCAAGTAAAGAAGAGGAAAAGCCCGCAAACGGCGGAGTTCCGGATAGAGTTGTTTCAAGACCCGCTCAAACCGACAGCGTGCCCGACGGCACTTCTGATTCTGCTGATGTCACCACCGGCAGCTCACCCGAAAATACCGGCATCGCGGATGAAAGCAGTATTACATCCGAGGCTTTCACAGACGCTGCCGATACACAGCCTGTAAACGAAAACAAGCCGGACGATACAAATGAGGACGATAATGTAACCGTCATCGAGGAAAGCGACCTTTCAGATTGCAGGGCGATGGAATACCTGAAGCTTCTTAACTCGGGCAAGGTTCATGCTTCGCTCATAGAGGCTTCTTCGCATGACAACGAAAATGCATCCAGCATTGAAAGGGAGTACTTTGTAAACGGCAACAGGGCTGTGTTCATCAACGGCGATACCAAAATAATTATGGACGATGACGAGGTTACGGTCATCGACATGAAGGAACTGACATATTACTCCTACCCGCGTGAGGATGAGGATGTAGGCGCAAACTTCGGGTATGATATTTCGGATTACAGCCTTGTTTCCAGCACCGAGGAGGAAGACGGCACACTTACCGAGGTCTTTGAGATATCCGACTTCGGCGGCAAAATAAAATCCACATGGACGTTCTTCCCCGACGGAAAGCTTACCGTTGCGGATGTGACAAACGCCGGCACCTATTACTGGTACAGCTTCAGCATTATCGAGTCGGACGTTTCCGGCATGGATATGTCCATTCCGGAGGGGGTTATTGAAATCGAGCCGGAGGATTATTTTGAATAAATTCAAAACATTTAATATGAAAGGATAATTTATTATGCCCAAAGTAATTATTGAAATGGAGAACGGCAAAAAAATGACAGTGGAGCTTTATCCCAAGGAGGCTCCTATAACCGTTGAGAACTTCTTGAATCTTGTGAATGAGCATTTTTATGACGGACTTATCTTCCACCGCGTTATCAGCGGATTTATGATTCAGGGCGGCGACCCCATGGGAACCGGCTACGGCGGCTCTAAAAACAGCATAAAGGGTGAGTTCCGGGCAAACGGAATCAACAATACCATTCGCCACACCCGCGGAGTTATATCGATGGCACGCTCGCAGTCTCCGAATTCCGCATCCTCGCAGTTCTTTATCATGCATAGGGACGCCCCTTACTTAGACGGTCAGTATGCCGCCTTCGGCAAGGTGACAGAGGGAATAGATGTCGTGGATGAGATCGCTTCGGTCGAGACTGACTATAACGATATGCCCCTGAAGCCGCAGAGAATCAAGACCATAACCCTTGCATAACGGTATGACGATATGCGCGTAACCTTAAGCGACAATCCACGGCTGGAATATCTGCGGCAGAAAACCGTTAAGCTGACATCATCGCCCGGCTGTTACATTATGAAAAACAAATCGGGAACAATAATATATATCGGCAAGGCGAAGAACCTACGAAACCGCGTTTCCACCTATTTCCATGATAACGACCACTTAACAAAAGTCGCAAAAATGGTTTCTAACGTCTATGATTATGAATTCATAGTCACCGATTCGGAATATGAGGCGTTAGTCCTTGAATCCTCGCTGATAAAGCAGCACCAGCCGAAGTATAATATCCTTTTAAAGGACGATAAGGGGTATTCCTATATCAAGATTTCTGATGATGAGTTTCCGCGGATCACAAAGGAAAATCAGAAAAAAGGTCCCGGAACCTTTATAGGTCCGTATACAAGCGGGCTGACCTCGAGCCAGACTGTGGAAGAGGTAAACCGTGTTTTCATGCTTCCCACCTGTAAGAGAGTGTTTCCGAGGGACTTCAAAAAATCCCGCCCCTGCCTGAACTTCCAGATAAAGCGGTGCATAGGTCTTTGCCGCGGGTGCTTTTCCAAGGAGGATTATGCCGCCATCATAAAGGACGCTGTTGACTACATCAAGTCGGGCAGCGGAATGTCGGTTGAAGCGCTCACCGCCGAGATGAATCGGCTTGCCGAGAATATGGAGTTTGAAAAAGCCGCGCTCTTGCGCGACAGAATTGCGGCAATAAAGCGCGCAGCCGAGACGCAGAAGATTTTTGAGAAGAATATTCCGGATACCGACGTTATAGGTCTTGCTAAAAACGGAAGCCTGTGCTGCATTTCTGTGCTGATATACCGCAACTCAAAGCTGAGCGACAAATGCGACTTTATGCTCGGCGAAATCGGGGACGATATCTCCGCGCGGGAGGAGTTTTTGATTCAATACTACGACCGCGCACCCAGAATTCCCAAGGATATATATATCGACGCTGAGCTGAATGAAACCGATAATATCCGCAGATATCTGATGGAAAAATCAGGTCATGCTGTATACATCAACAACGCCAAGCGGGGTGAGATGCTGGAGCTTACCAGAATGGCAGTGCGCAACGCCGCCGAACAGCTTTCGATTCAGGTTGGAAGAACCGAAAAGGAAATATCCGTGCTCGAAGAGCTGGCTTCGCTTTTGGGGCTTTCAAAAACGCCCATATACATCGAATGCTACGATATATCGAACCTTGCTTCAAGCGATATGGTAGGCGGAATGGTGGTTATGGATAATTCCCGATTTGCAAAGAAGTATTATAAGAAGTTCAACATAAAAACCGTTGCCGAGCAGAACGACTATGCCAGCATGCGTGAGGTAATAAGACGGCGATTTTCGGAATACCTCGACCCGGAATGTAAGGACGAGGGCTTTAAGACCTTGCCGGATGTTATTTTTTTGGACGGCGGCAAGGGGCACGTTGCGGCGGTAGCCCCGCTTTTGGAAGATATGGGGATAAAAACCGCACTTTTCGGGCTTGTTAAGGACAATAAGCACCACACCCGCGCAGTAGTAGACCCTAACGGGCAGGAGATTCAGATAGTAAAATCACGCTCGGTATTCAACCTTCTTACAAGGCTTCAGGACGAGGTTCATCGCTACACCATAACCTTCCAGACCTCGAAGCGCTCTGCACACGTCCACGAAACCGAGCTTACGAAGATATCCGGAATAGGACCTGCAAAGGCAAAGGCGCTATTGTCCGAGTTCAAGACAAAGCAGGCGCTTAAAGCTGCATCCGTTGAGGATATATCGGCGGTGATGAAAATAAATCCCGAAAAGGCAAAAGAAGTGAAGGAAAGGTTTATAGACCAGCTTCAATAATTATTAATTTTGCGGATTTCATTACGAATTTTGTAGACAAACCGCAGATTTTATAATATAATATTATCCGCAGGCGTTGATTCAGCGCGTTCCCCCATTTGAGAAAGGATTACCCATGGCAAAAAATCTCCCCGCATACAGCGGAACACTCAGAAGCCACATACTCAACGTCCCGGAAAGCGTTTATAAATGCGGAGGGATTCTTATTTTCGGAAGAAGGATAAAATCCCTGGTGTTCTCTACCGACGTTGCTATAATTAAAAACATAAACGCGGACGGGGTCATTGCGGTATATCCCTTTACCCCTCAGCCGATAATATCTCAGGCGATAATATCCGTTTCGGATGTTCCGGTGTTCGTCGGCGTGGGCGGAGGGCTTACCGGCGGAGAACGCGCGGTAAGGCTTGCCGAAAATGCCGAGAATCAGGGCGCATACGGCGTAGTCGTCAACGCGCCGATAGACCCATCCATTATAACCATGATAAAACAGCGTGTGGAGCTTCCGGTAATAGCAACTATCGTTTCGGACAGGCAGGATATCGACGCCCGCATAGCCGCCGGCGCGGATATTTTAAACGTTGCGGCATCGGTCAAAACCCCTGACCTTGTAAGGCTTATCCGTGATAAGTACCCGGATATACCCATAATAGCGACCGGCGGTCCGACCGACGAAACCATCGCCCGAACCATAGATGCGGGAGCAAATGCAATAACCTATACCCCGCCCTCAAACGGCGAAATCTTTGCGCAGACCATGGAAAAATATCGCAAAAGATATGTTAACGATTGAATCACATAAAATAGTCTTTCGCGAAAGGCGTGATATATAAAATATGAGAGTAATAACAGGCACTTTAAGGGGCAAACGGCTTTTGACTCTTGAAGGCGAAAGCGTTCGCCCTACCACCGATAAAACCAAAGAAGCAATTTTTTCGATAATACAGTTCGACCTTCCGAACGCCGAGGTTTTAGACCTGTTCGCAGGAAGCGGTCAGCTTGGAATAGAGGCTTTGAGCAGAGGAGCAAGGCACTGCGTATTCGTTGATAAATCCAAGGAATCCATAGGCATCATCAAGCAGAATATCGCAGACTGCAAGCTTGAAAGCAGCGCAAGGATTCTTAATTACGCCGCTGAGGATTATCTTAAAATGGCTCACAGAAGCTTTGATATCGCCATTTTGGACCCGCCCTACGGCTTGGGACTGATACCGAAGGTCCTTCCGGAGCTTGACGAGGTAATCAGCCCCGGCGGAACGGTCGTGTGCGAGCATGAAGCGGGGCTTATACTTCCCGAAAGGGTGGGAGGGCTGACGCTTCGCAGGCGATACAGCTACGGCAAGCTTGTCGCGCTGACGGTTTACGATAAGCTAAGCGTTGACGCTGATTGACATTATAGTTAAGGACGGTAAATGAGATATGAACCAAAGAATAGCGGTCTGCCCCGGCAGCTTCGACCCGGTAACGCTCGGACATCTTGACATTATGAACAGGGCCTCACAGCTTTTTGACAAGGTTATAGTATTGGTTTCGGTCAATCCCAAAAAGGTCCCCAGCTTCACGCCGGAGGAACGGGTGGAAATGATAAAAAAGGTAACCGGACATTTAAGCAATATCGAGGTTGAAACTTCGGACGGCTTACTTGCGGATTTCGTCCGCCAAAGAGGGGCTACGGCTATAGTAAAGGGATTGCGGGCCGTCACCGACTTTGAGTATGAATTCCAGATGGCACTTGCAAACAAAAAGCTCTGCCCCGAGGCTGAAACGGTATTTTTGGTCACACGCTCGGAGAATATGTATTTAAGCTCAAGCGTGGTAAAGCAGATAGCCTCCTTCGGCGGAAACATAAGCGATTTCGTGCCGCCGGAAATCAGGGACTTTATAGCTGAAAGACTGCTTAACAGCTGATGTGAGATATCATAAAACAAAAACAATATAAGGAGCAAAATAAAATGACTATTGATGAAATTCTTGAAATGATGGACGAGCTTTTGGACAAGGCTACAAGCGTTCCCTTTACCAATAAGAAAAGCCTTGTAGATGTAGACCAGCTGCGCGAGTATATCGACAATATCCGCTATAACCTTCCCACAGAAATAAGAAAGGCAAAGGAAATGGTTGCGGACCGCTCGAATATAATTGAAGAAGCAAAAGCCGAAGCAGAAGAAATAATTAAAAAGGCTGAGGAACGCGCAAAGGTGCTTGTCTCCAAGGAGGAGATAATTAAGCAGGCACAGGCGGCAGCTGACGAAATCTCACAGCAGGCGCGCATGATGGACGCTAACATAAAAAAAGCCATGATAGAGCGGATGGAAAGCATTCTTTCCGAATCCGAAAAATCCGTTACAAAAGCCCTCGGCGAAATCAAGCATATGCACGATACCATCAAGGAAGCCGCCAAGAAGGCTGACGGCAATAATAAATAAAATATCAGGCTTGTTGTTTTTCTCCGGAGAGCGAGCGTTTTCCACAAGAATACACACGCCTTTTTGACTAAATTCGTCTTATAAGCCGATTGACGACAGGCGGGTAAGATAATATAATGTAATGTAAAGCGCTGCAAAAAGCCCGAGTGGGATAATGCCGCAAAGGGCTTTTCACGCAGCAGCAAAAGCATCAAATACATCATAAGATTAGGAGAATTTTTGTGTCTACAAAAGTCGTTAAGTTCGGCGGAAGCTCACTTGCGGACGCCAATCAGTTTATAAAGGTTGCAAACATCATCAAAGCCGACCCTGACAGAAAGTATGTCATTCCATCCGCCCCCGGAAAGCGCAATTCCAAGGATACCAAGGTAACCGATATGCTTTATTCCTGCTACGATCTGGCAGTGAGCGGCGGAGATTTTCTGACGATGTTCGAGCAGATAAAGAAAAGATATGTCGATATAATAAACGATTTGAAGCTTGACCTTTCGCTCGACAGCGAATTTGAAACCATCAAGCACAGCTTTATGTCAAGAGCGGGCAGAGATTATGCCGCATCACGCGGGGAATACTTAAACGGCAAAATACTTGCAAAATACTTGGACTTTGCCTTTGTCGACGCCGCAGAGGTCATATTCTTCAACGACGATTCAAGGCTCAATTTAGATGAAACCTGCCGCGCGGTCAAGGCAAGGCTTGAAAAGGTTGGAAACGCGGTAATCCCCGGATTCTATGGCTCTATGCCGAACGACACCGTTAAAACCTTCTCTCGCGGGGGGTCGGACATTACCGGCTCTATAGTCGCGGCGGCGGTGAATGCGGATATATACGAAAACTGGACGGATGTTTCGGGCTTTATGGTAGCCGACCCTAGGATTGTGGAAAATCCGGCTGTGATAAGGACGGTTTCATACCGCGAGCTGCGCG
>CALDFS010000125.1 GCA_937942105.1 uncultured Ruminococcus sp.
GGCAGACGGCAAACGAAAGTGCGACAACATCACAGTTTGAGCCGTCTGCTTACCAGCTAATCAAAAGTTCGGCGTTTACGTCCAATAAGCCTAAACAATAGCTTAAAACAGCGAAGAAAGTTTCACATACCGCAAAACTAAGTCCAAAGACGGAGTAAAGGCGGCAGACGGCAAACGAAAGTGCGACAACATCACAGTTTGAGCCGTCTGCTTACCAACCAATCTCGAAGGCAGTCTTTACCGATTCGTTCTTATTGACCGATTCTATCCTTCCGCTGTTCATTTTTATAACCGTTTTTGCGGTTTGGGCGATGTTTTGGTTGTGGGTTACCATAATAAGAGTGAAGCCAAGCTTTGATTGCAGCTTCAGCATAAAATCCAGCACCTGCCTGCCTGTGGATTCGTCAAGCGCACCGGTAGGCTCATCGGCAAACAGAACCTTCGGCTTTTTCGCGATAGCCCGCGCGATTGCCACCCTCTGCTGTTCCCCTCCCGATAGCTGGCTTGGGTACTTTGCAAGCTTATCCCCAAGACCTACAGCCTTTATGATATCGCCGTATTCATTATTTGAAGCAAGGTCCGCGCCCATGCGGACGTTCTTTTCGACCGTCATTCCGGGAAGAAGATAGTACTGCTGAAAAACAAACCCGATATTATCCCTGCGGAAGCGGGTCAGGGCGCTGTCAGAGAGGGTGGTAATATCCTCGTCTTCATAAAACACGTTTCCGCCGTCCGGGCGTTCAAACCCCGAAAGGATGTTTAAAAGGGTAGATTTGCCCGAGCCGGAAGCTCCCAAAATCACTGCGCTTTCGCCGTCCTCAATGTCAATGTCTATGCCTCGGAGCGCCTGAAAACGGCTTTCACCCAAGCCGTAGTATTTTACTATGCTTTGTGCGTGTATCATAGCGTGCCATCTCCCTTGATTTTCTTTATCAGACTTGCGCATACCTCGGTCAGCATCCGGCTTATATCATCCACTTCAAAGCTGCACATTTTGGTTGCGCAAAGGGTTGCTATCCCATGGGAGTATATCCACATGTGATAGTAAAGCCAAAGCGCGGTATCGCGGTCGAAGCCGTATGAGTCTGTGATGGATGCAAGGATTTCCTCGAAGCTTTCTTCTATAAGCTGCAAGACCTCGCACAGCGGCGGAACGCTCCCGCGCTCGTACATAAAAAGAAGCTGAAATAGCTTTGGCTCATTTATTGCGAACAGGATATACTGCACGCCCACGCCCTTGAACTGCGGCGAGCATGCAAGCCCGCGCCTTACATATTCGGCATAAAGCGCTTTTGCTCTGATAATAACCTTGCGAACGATTTCGTCCATACCGTTAAACACCGTGAATATCGGGCGGGGAGAGCTTGCAAGGGCATCAGCCAGCGAGCGGGCGGTGAGCGCTTCCATCCCCTTTGAACGAACTATTTCAAAGGCTGCGGATATGATTTCAGCATCCGTGAATTTGGCTTTCGGCGGCATAGTAATATCTCCTTAATAAAAACTTATGTTTTAAAACACTTGTTTTAATATAGCATATATTTTCATTGCTGTCAAGGGGGAAAATGATGCTTTTGCATGAATCGCCCTTGACGCATACCTTATTCAGTCAAAAGTTATAACAAAAAGCGATATCAGGAGTTTTTTCCGATATCGCTTTTTATTTATCAGCTATTCAAATAGTCCTTCATCTTCTCAAAGAAGCTCTTCTTGCCAGCCTGATTCCTGTCGTCCAGTGAATCGTCAAAGGCTTTCAGCAGGTCAGCCTGCTTCTTTGTAAGATTGCGGGGAACCTCCACCTTTACGGTCACGTACTGGTCGCCCCGATCGGTGCGGTAAAGCCGCTTTATGCCCTTGCCCCTCAGTCTGAACACTGTTCCGGTCTGAGTTCCGGCGGGGACGGTGTATTTAACATTGCCGTCAATAGTCGGCACAACTATTTCATCGCCCAATGTCGCCTGCATGTAGGATATGGGTATCTCGGTGTAAACGTCGAATCCCTCGCGCTCGAACATATCGTCCTGCTTAACGGTCACCTTTATGTTAAGGTCGCCGTAGCCGCCGCCGTTTATGCCACTGTCGCCCGCGCCCTGAACCTTTAAGGTCTGACCGTCGTCTATACCGGCGGGTATCTCAACCTCACGCTGCAAAACGCTTCTTACCCTTCCCTGACCGGCGCAGGTGGGGCAGACGTTCTTGATTATCTTGCCCTTGCCGCCGCATTTATCGCAGGGGCGGGTGGTCTGGAACACGCCGAACGCAGTGCGCTGGTTGACCTTTACCGTTCCCGTACCATGACAGTCCGGGCAGGTTTCGGCGCTTGTTCCGGCTTTAGCTCCTGTTCCGTGGCAGTCCGGGCAGGATTCATAGCGCGTTACCTTTACCTGCTTGCGTGTGCCCTTGCAGGCTTCCATAAAGCTTATGGTAAGGTTGGCGCGAATATCCTGACCTCTGCGTGATGCATTTGGGTTCGCCCTCTGCGAGCCGCCGAATCCGCCGCCGAAGAAGCTTTCAAATATATCCCCAACGTCTCCGAATCCGCCAAAGCCGCCGAATCCGCCCGAGCCATAGCTGCCGCCGTATGCTGAGCCGCCCTGACCTGCGCCATAGGTGGGGTCTACCCCGGCAAAGCCGAACTGGTCATATCTTGCGCGCTTATCCTTGTCAGAAAGGACCTCGTAAGCCTCGTTGATCTCCTTGAACTTCGCTTCGGCGTCCTTATCATCAGGGTGAAGGTCGGGGTGGTATTTTTTTGCAAGCGCTCTGTAGGCGTGCTTCAGCTCATCATCGGAAGCGCTCTTTGAAACGCCTAAGACCTCATAATAATCTCTTTTGTCTGCCATCGTAAAAAACTCCGTTGAAACTCGATAAGAAACTTTCCCAAGGCACTGAAATTATCACGCGCCTTGGGTCTGTTTGGTTATCGTTTATATTGATTGGTTGTGATATTATCTTTCGGGATCATCCCGCGGGATATCAGTTAGCGTCAGTGAACTCAGCGTCTACAACGTTATCGTCTCCGCCGTTGCCGGGGTTGTATCCGCCCTGATTGCCACCCTGCGGACCCTGCTGTTGCTGCTGCTGAGCGGCGGCCTGCTGGTATACCTTTGTGGCGATGCCCTGAATGCTCGTCTCAAGCTCCTTCTGCTTGGTCTTGATAAGCTCCATGTCGCTGCCCTTAAGAGCTTCTTCCAAAGCGGCAATCTTGGCCTCGCAGTCTGACTTATCGCTTGCCGCAACCTTGTCGCCGAACTCTTCAAGCGATTTCTTTGACTGGAATACGAGCTGGTCAGCCTGGTTTCTTGCGTCAACATCCTCGCGCTTCTTCTTGTCCTCGGCAGCGAATGCCTCAGCCTCGCGAACTGCCTTGTCGATATCCTCCTTAGACATGTTGGTGGATGATGTGATGGTTATATCCTGCTGTTTGCCGGTGCCCAGATCCTTTGCGGAAACATGAACAATGCCGTTAGCGTCTATATCAAATGTGACCTCAATCTGAGGGATTCCTCTGGGAGCAGGGGCAATACCATCCAGTCTGAACATGCCGAGCTGCTTGTTATCCTTTGCAAATTCGCGCTCGCCCTGCAAAACGTTTATATCAACAGCGGTCTGATTGTCTGCCGCGGTGGAGAATATCTGGGTCTTCTTGGTGGGTATAGTGGTGTTTCTGTCGATAATCTTGGTGCAAACGCCGCCCATGGTTTCAAGTCCGAGTGAAAGGGGAGTAACATCGAGAAGGAGCAAGCCTTCCTTAACGTCTCCGCCTAAAACGCCGCCCTGATATGCTGCACCCAGTGCAACACATTCATCCGGGTTGATGCCCTTGAACGGCTCCTTGCCGGTAAGCTTTCTTACAGCCTCAACAACAGCGGGGATTCTCGAAGAGCCGCCGACCATCAGAACCTTGTTTATATCCGATGTGGAAAGTCCGCTGTCCGAAAGAGCCTGCTTAACAGGACCAACGGTTGCTTCAACCAAATCTGCGGTGATTTCATTGAACTTAGCCTGAGTCAAAGTGTAGTCAAGGTGCTTGGGACCTGTAGCGTCAGCAGTGATGAACGGCAGGTTGATGTTCGAGGAAGGAACGTTTGAAAGCTCAATCTTAGCCTTTTCAGCTGCTTCCTTCAATCTCTGCATAGCCATCTTATCCTTGGAAAGGTCAATGCCGTCTGTCTTCTTGAACTCGTTTACCAGAAGGTCAATAATCCTCTGGTCAAAATCGTCGCCGCCAAGGTGGTTGTTGCCGGCAGTCGCCAGAACTTCGGTAACTCCGTCGCCCATCTCGATGATGGAGACGTCGAAGGTGCCGCCGCCAAGGTCGTAAACCATAACCTTCTGCTCCTCTTCCTTATCGATACCGTAGGAAAGGGCAGCAGCAGTAGGCTCGTTTATGATACGTCTTACATTAAGACCGGCAATCTGACCTGCATCCTTGGTTGCCTGGCGCTGAGCGTCGGTAAAGTAGGCGGGAACTGTAATAACAGCCTCGGTTACCTTTTCGCCGAGGTAAGCTTCTGCGTCTGCCTTGAGCTTTTGCAGAATCATTGCGCTGATTTCCTGAGGGGTGTAGGTCTTGCCGCCGAGGGTTGCCTTGTAATCAGAGCCCATGTGGCGCTTGATGGAAATAACTGTATTGTCGAAATTGACAACAGCCTGCCTTTTTGCGACCTGACCAACAAGTCTGTCGCCGTTCTTTGAGATACCTACAACTGAGGGAGTGGTTCTTGCGCCCTCACTGTTGGGGATAACTACCGCTTCGCCGCCTTCCATAACGGCAACGCAGGAATTGGTTGTACCAAGGTCTATACCTATGATTTTTGACATAATATTTTCTCTCCTTTGAGTTTAAAGTTTTTACTTAATAATGTATATATAAACAGCTCCGGCGGTTTCTAAAACAGCTTTATCTGCTTTTTTTACGCCTTAGCCGCTGTTTTTGTGATTATTATACGTTCGCAACCATTACCATTGCGTGTCTTATAACCCTGTCGCCGCGCTTATAGCCCTTCTGGAAGACCTGCGCCACAACGTTCTCGCCTAAGTTTTCATCCTCAATCCGGCTTACAGCGTTTTCAAGGTTGGGGTCAAACGTCTCGCCCACTCTGTCTATAACCTCAACCCCGAGCTTTTTGAAGGCTTCGCCCAGCTGGGTGTATATCATCTTAACGCCCGACTTGTACTTCTCATCGGTGGTTTCGGTGTGCAAAGCGCGCTCGAAATTATCAGCCATCGGCAGGAATGCTTCGACCGCCTTTGCGGTTGCTTCGGGGTAGATATCCGCCTTTTCCTTTACAGAGCGCTTGCGGAAGTTATCGTATTCCGCCATCAGCCTTAGATATTTGTCCTTGTACTCGGCAAGCTCCTTCTGAGCGGCTTCCAGGTCCGCCTTTGCCTTTTCAAGCTCCTCCTTTATGGGGTCTTTCTCCTCAGCCGTGGTTTTATCAGCCTGACTTTCCGTTTCGGAAGACACGTTTTCCGCAGTTTCGACTTCCGTCTCTGCCTCAGGCGCGTTCTTGATTTCTTCGTTTTCGTTTTTCTTACTCATCTTCGTTTTCATCCTCTGCATCATTGTCGTTGTATATTATATCGTCGTTAGTTGAAAGAATTTCGGTGATCTTATCGGTGAAATATTCAACATAAGGGATAATCTTTTTGTAATCCAGTCTCATCGGACCTATAACGCCCAAATGCCCGGCAACCTTACCGTCCTTTAAGAAATTCGAGCTTACAAGGCTTGAATTTCCGACAAGGAAGTTTTCATCCTCCTCCGAGAAAAGAACGTGGATTCCGCTGAAGCTGTCGTCCATCAGTCTTCTAAGCTCATCGCCGTTGTCAAAGAAGCTTATCAGCTCCCGCGAGTCGATATCCTTGCAGTCCAAAAGATTCCGCGCGCCGCTTATATCAACATCCCGCTTTGATATCTCCTTAGACATATCGAATATTCCCTGAACCAAGGGGGACATTGCAATAAGATATGTTCCCATGGCGGTTTCAAGCTTTTCAAGCATTTCATCGCTAAGAACTCCCAGCGGCACGCCCTCTAAATTCTGCTTTACAAAGCTTGTGAAGTATTCAAGCTGTTCGTTGGTCAGATCAAGCTCCAGCCGGCAGGTGCGGTTCTTGATCTTGCCGGTGGAGGTTATCATAAGAAGCACATAAAGCCGCTTGCCGGTGGGTATAACCTCTACCTTGGATATTACCGAGAACTTGGGGTTTTCGCTCGAAACAAACGAAGCGCAGCTTGTTATCTTTGCCAGAGCCTTTGAAGCGGATTTAACCAGCCTTTCCTCGGAATACTCGTTTTCGGGGAGCATGTCGTCAAGCTGCTGCTTTTCCTCGTCGGAAAGGGGATTTGTCTGCAATAGCCTATCCACATACAGCCTATAGCCAGTATAGGTGGGAACTCTGCCCGCCGAGGTGTGCGGCTGTTCAAGGTAGCCCTGCTTTTCAAGCTCCGCCATTTCGTTGCGGATGGTCGCGCTGGAGGCGTTTATATAGCTCATAATAGCCTTGGAGCCTACAGGCTCGCCGGTTCTTATATATTCGTCCACAACCGCCGCAAGGATACGCAGCTTCCTATCATCCAAATCTCTCACCCCAAACATGCTTGGCAATTAAAAGCCTTAAGTGTTAGCACTCAATATCTCCGAGTGCTAATATATAGTATAACCATTTTTACGCAGATGTCAAGGGGTTTTTGAAATTTTTTCAGGATTTTTTTGCGCCGCCGCCATGAGTATTGACATATACACATTTTGTGTGTATAATCGAAGAAAAGGAGGATGATCTGCAATGAAAGAAGCCTATCCTATAGTGATATCTCCGACAGACGAGGGTTATATCGTCTACATCCCGGACTTTGACATCAACACCGAGGGAAACAGCTTGACAGACGCAATCGAAATGGCAAGGGACGCTATCGGGCTTATGGGCATTGTCATGGAAGACGATAAGGAAGTCCTCCCTGCGCCGTCCGAGATGAGCGCAGTCACCAAAGAAACTAAAAATGATATTGTCACTCTGGTTGACGTTGACTTCACTGAATACCGAAAGCAAAATGATATGCGAGCAGTCCGCAGGAATGTCACCCTTCCTTCGTGGTTGGACTACGAAGCCAGAAAAAGCGGTCTGAACGTTTCCGCCCTGCTTCAGAAGGCACTAAAGCAGGAGCTTCACATAACCGACCGCTAAATATCACAAAAAAGTATAAGTAGAGGGCGCAGTACCGAATTTCAGGTGCTGTGCTCTTTGTTTTGACATATTTCTTCCTGCCTGCATGCTAATCTAATCTAAAACAGAAAGGAGCGAAAAGCAATGGCAGTATACATCAGCCCAAGCGGCGAAGGAAGCCTTACTGCGCGAATAAGCGGCGAAATCGACCATCACTCCGCGCGCTGGCTGCGCATGGATATCGATACCGCCCTGAACGACAACCACCCTGAGCATCTGATCCTTGACTTTTCGGGTGTTACCTTTATGGACAGCTCGGGCGTGGGGCTTGTTATGGGCAGATACAAAAACATGAAGGAGCTTGGCGGAACGGTGGAGCTTGTTAAAATGCCGCCTTATATAGAAAAGGTAATGACTCTTGCCGGAATGGACAAGCTTGTTAAAATGTCCGAGCGCAGGGAGCAGCACGACTTGCCGTCGGCTGTTACAAACAAAGGAAAGGAAGATATAAATGGCTGAAAAACCTATCAACGAAATTCGGGTAAGGTTTCCCTCACTGTCGGTCAACGAAAGATATGCCCGCCTTGCCATAAGCGGCTTTGTCGGGCTTTACGACCCCCGCATAGACGACCTTAACGACATTAAAACCGCCGTCAGCGAGGCGGTCACAAACTGCATAGTCCATGCCTACCGTGGCACTGTGGGTGAAATCGAGCTTACCGCCAAGGCGTATTCAAGCGGGCTTATCTACATACGAATAAAGGACCGCGGCTGCGGCATTGAGGACGTTAAAAAGGCTATGGAGCCGCTATTCACCACTCAGCCTGACGAGGAGCGCTCGGGCTTGGGCTTTTCGGTGATGGAAAGCTTCTGCGACCGGGTGGACGTAAAATCCAAGCCGGGCGCGGGCACAACCGTTGTCCTTTGCAAAAAACTCCGCTCAAAGCTTAGCTGAGAGGATAGGATGATAACAGGAAGTAAAGCTGATGCGGAAGTTTGGTAACTAAAAGTAAAAGCGGATAGGATAAGATGATAACCGAAAGCAAAATTTACGAAAAAAACGAGCAGTACCCCGGCGAGGAGATAAGCGTTGAAGGCAATTTGGGTCTTGTCCGCCTGTGCGCATCGAGGTTTCGGGGGAAGGGAATCGAATACGAGGAGCTTTACAGCGCGGGCTGCATGGGGCTTGTTAAGGCGGTGAAGGCGTTCGACAAGTCCCGCGGGGTGCGCTTTTCCACCTATGCCGTTCCGGTGATTTTAGGAGAGATACGCCGCCTTTTCCGCGACGGCGGGGCGGTAAAGGTATCCCGCCTGATAAAAGAGCGTTCGCTGATGGTGACAAGAGCCGCCGAAAGGTTCGAGTCGCAGAACGGGCGAAGCGCAGCTCTTGACGAGCTTGCCGATATATGCGGTCTTGAGCGGCAGGAGGGAATAGAAGCCATAGCCGTAAGCTCCCCGACGGTGAGCCTGACCGCGACCTCCGACGACGGTGAGCTTACCCAGCTCGACCTGCCGGTAGACCCGCCAGACATCAAAATCACCGACGAGCTTGCCCTGAATCAGGCGCTTTCCACATTGGATGAGCGCGACCGTCAGCTGATATTCTTAAGATTTTACAAGAACCTCACCCAGCAGCAGACCGCGCAAAGGCTTGGCATGACTCAGGTGCAGGTATCGCGCAGGGAAAAGAAGGTGCTGGGAGAGCTGAGGCAGAAGCTGGGGTAAGAAGTGATGCACTCGCTGACGCGAGCGTGATGTCGCTTCGCTGTGATGTCGCTCACTTGCGTTCGCTGTGATGCATGCCTGACGGCACGTTAAGGTGTCGGCTTACGCCGACGGATTTTGAGACGAGTCGCGGGCTTTGCCCTGCTCCTCTCTTGATTTTGTTGTCTTTCCGGGGCTTGGCATGGGTCTTCTCATATGTGCGTTCCCGACCGGCGCGCCCCTATAGTGACGTGTCCTATCGCACTTCCTACAGGCGACTCACAGAGTGCGGGCGGAGGTCTACGCGAAGCGTT
>CALDFS010000126.1 GCA_937942105.1 uncultured Ruminococcus sp.
AGTCATCTCGACCGGAAGCTTTGATTTCAGCGTAAAGCCGCTTGAAACCACACTTGTGACAATTCCGGAAGCGGCACAGACTGACGGTGAAAGCATTTACATCAGGTTCATTTTCAGGGCGAAGAACGCGACCGCATGGTGCGAAAAGGGCTATGAAGTCTGCTTCGATCAGGTCTGCATAGCCGAGAAGAATATCAAGACTCAGCCGGCAAGGCTTGAAGCCCCCGCTGAAATCCGCGATGAGCCGCTGAAGGTCAGCATAACTGCAAACGGTATATCCTATACCTTTGACAAGAGAAAGGCAGAAATAGTCTCGATATGCAAAAACGGCAAAGAGCTTATAGACCGCCCGATATCCTTTAACTTCTTCCGCGCACCCACCGATAACGACGGTCAGCGCGGCAACTGGTACCGTGCGCATCTCAACGACTATATCGTGAAGGTTTATGACGCACGCGTCGAAAGCGAAAACGGCTGTGCAAAGGTGGAATTTGATGAAAGCTTCGGTTGGAGCATGCACCAGCCGTTTGCAAAGGCTCATACCTGCTATATCGTTTACTCCGACGGCACATTGGATATATCCTCGGAGCTTGAAACCTCGAACAAGGTTGAGCAGCTGCCCCGCTTCGGAATAAGGATGTTTGTAAGCAAGAGCTTCGACACAGCCGAGTATTACGGCTACGGTCCGTATGAAAGCTATATCGACAAGCACAGAGCCTCATATATGGGTCTGTTTAAGGACAGAATAGAGAATATGCACGAGGATTATATCCGCCCGCAGGAGAATTCCTCCCACTGGGGTTGCAAGCATGCAAGCGTCACCGACGGAGAAACCGTCATTCGCTTTGAGGCTAAGGGCGATTTCAGCTTCAACGCAAGCGTCTACACTCAGGAGGAGCTTGCCGGAAAGCGGCATAATTTTGAATTGAACAGGTGTGAGTCAAACGTTATCTGTGTGGACAGTGCAATGGCTGGAGTAGGCTCAAATTCCTGCGGTCCTGAGCTTAGGGAGAAGTATAGAATCCCGCTTCCCAATGTTTCGTTGAATATACGGCTGTTTATTAAGTAATATGGAAGATAGCTGATATTTAGATAATCCACTTTTATATTAAAATAGAAACCCAAGGCGCTTGACATTGCGGCTTTAAGAATCTATACTTTAATCTATACTTTTATTTGGAGATGATTGACTGTATGAGAAAGCGTATTATTGCTATGATTTTATGTGTAATGACAGCTCTTTGCAGCTGTGCCAGGACAAACAGCGCCCCCGAATTTGACAAGTCTGTAAGTATGACTGCGAATGAAGTCGCCAAGCGGATGGGAATAGGTCTTAACCTTGGCAACACCATGGAAGCTTATGATGCTGTAAACTGCGAAAAGGCTTCCTACGAATGGATCCCTATATGCGGCGACAATACCCCCAAGGACTATGAAACCTGCTGGGGAGCAATCGAAACCACTCAGAAGATTATAAACGGCATTAAAAAAGAGGGCTTCAACACTGTCCGCATACCGGTATTCTGGGGCAACATGATGGAAAACGACGGCAGCTGGACTATTGCGCCCGAATATCTCGAAAGAGTCAAGGAAATAGTCGATTACTGCATGAAGGCGGATATGTTCGCGGTTGTAAACTGCCATCACTTTGACGAATTCATAATCCGCAGAAACAGCGTTGAGGAGTGCGAGAAGATATTCACGACCCTATGGACTCAGATAGCCGATTACTTTAAGGATTACCCCTATACCCTTGTTTTCGAGGGCTTTAATGAGTATCTCGGCGGCAGCCAGTTCAATGAAAACGGCGAGCTTAAAGACCCCGGTCAGACCTCTGCCTACGAAATGACCAACACCTGCAATCAGGCGTTTGTTGATGCAGTAAGGGCGACCGGCTCGAACAACGCCGACCGTGTTCTGATAGTTTCGGGTTACAACACAAATATCGACCGCACAACATCCCCACTCTTTAAAATGCCGGTCGATTCCGCTGAGGACAGGCTGATGGTTTCGGTTCACTATGTTGACAATGCCATGTACTGGTCGAATTCCATAGGAAGCCAGCGCTGGCTTGATTATACCGATTCCCAGTGCAAGCTTCTTGAAGATGCCTTCACAAGCAAGGGCATACCTGTTTTCATGGGAGAGACAACGGCGCAGTACCCCACCGACAGATTCGCATATGACGCGATTCACACCGATTCCGCCGAGTGCCTTGAAATAGTCTTGAATAAGCTTAAGGAAAAGGGCTTTGTGCCTGTTATCTGGGACACCTGCAACGATTTCTATTCCAGAACCGACTGCAAGATTATCAAGGACGATAACGCCAAGGTCATTCATAACTATACAAAATAATATGCGAGATTCTGCGGCTTTCCTGATTTTTTTCGGGGAAGCCGCAGAATTTTTTATAAAACAGTGGAAATCAGCTTATTAATGTGATATAATCATATAAATACAGAAATTAAGCTATTCGGAGGGTTAGCGTGAAAGAAATATCTCCCCAACCAAATAAAGGCATAACAAAAAAGCCCTGC
>CALDFS010000127.1 GCA_937942105.1 uncultured Ruminococcus sp.
CCCTGCCGATAGTCAAATCGCTGCCGATTCCCATAACCGCACATCCCACCTCGAAGCCTTCTACAGCCTCTTCTGCTATGATATTGCAGTCATATTCAAAAGCCAGAGCTATTGCGCGTTCAAGACTGCTTTCATCATAAACCTTTGTGATGCCAAAGGAAGACCCTGCCCGAACCGGCTTTACGAAAACAGGAAATTTCAGGCTTTTTAATACTTCCTTTGCCGCGCTGTCCCTGCTGTAAACATCAAAAGACAGCGACTTTGGAACGCATACACCGAACGTACTCACCAGCCTATGCGCTCTTTCCTTATCCATGCATAGCGCTGACGATAAGGTATCACAGCCGATTATCAATATTCCTGCAAGCTCAAGCATTCCCTGAACAGTTCCGTCCTCGCCGTTTCTGCCATGCAGTACCGGAAAGACCAAATCGGGCTCGACTAATGAATGCTCACTGCCGGTAAGCTCCAAGAATCCTTTATCCGAGCGGTTTTGCGAAAAACCAACGGCGCGGATCTCTTCTTGATTTTCAAACCATGTATTATCCCTGATTTTTTCATTGCTGCCGAGGTATCTGTACCAATCGCCGTTTTTCGTTATTCCAACAGGCAGCACTTCATATTTATCCTTATCCAGATTTTCAAGCACCGAAAATGCCGATTGCAGTGAGACATCATATTCAGGAGAGCAGCCCCCGAAAATCACTGCTATTACCTTCTTGCCCATCTTAATCCATCTCCTCGATATTAATGCTTTTCGGCAGCTCATAGCCAATTTCGCAGACGTTTGTATACAATTCAAGCTGCTCTGTAACATCTGTATCCTTATTTGCTCTCAGGCAGTTGACAACCGCGGTCTGATATATCCTGCCGTTCCTTCTTTGATATGTAACTTGGCTGTTGTAGATTTTATATTCATACCTTTGGGGGCTGTCGGAATATATCCAACCGTACATATATTCGTCGTCAAAGCGTATCACTATCTGATAGTTCGCCGTCGTGTTATTTCTGACCTTTAAATCGAGCCATCCCTCGTTGATTGTTGCGTCGGTTCCAGCCGGATTGCTCTCAGTCGTTGAAGGAAACGACTCCACCGCGTGACCGTGCCGTTCGACAATATCAAACGGAGTATGCAGAAACATCCAGAACAGCATATTGCTTATCTGGCACAGTCCGCCGCCGTATGAGCCTACTATTTTGCCGTCAATCAGATTAAGACCGTCCTTATAGCGCTCTCGCCGGTCGGCGTATCTTGCCAGCTGCCAGAAGGAAAAAGTCTCGCCCGGCTTGATCACAACATGATTCAAAGTTTTAGCAGCGAGTTTAAGATTAAATACCTTGTTCTGCTGATATTTCATATCAAAACCGCTGTTTTTATTGAGCATCAGTGAAGACGTTCCGAACACCTCGCACGGAAGCGTATTACTGTTTATTTCCTTGGCGTAGCGGTTTCCGTCGAACCTCATTTTGATATAAAACAGCTTCTTCCTCTGCCAGCGCCGCAAAGGAAGCAAAAACGGAAATATCTGCGTTAATCTTTTTCTTGACATAAAAATCACCTCTTAGTCTAATGCTAATATTGTATCAGACTAAGAGGTGATATGTTTTCGCTCAATATAAAGAAATTCTTATATTTTCATGAAGTAATTCTTACGATTTTCTTACGAAGCGGGAATTATTACTTCAAACTCGATAATCTCGTTTTCGCTTTTCGCTTCTATTCTGCCATGATGAAGCTCAACAATCTGCTTGGCAATTGCAAGACCCAGCCCAGCGCCGCCGCTCTTGGTACTTCTTGAAGAATCAAGGCGATAAAACTGCTCAAAAATCCTATCAAGCTTTTCTTTGGGGATGGTGTTGCCGCTATTCGTGAATTTTATGCTCATGATTTCGCCGTTCTGTTTGGCGGAAATGCTTATGGTGCTGTTTTCAAAGCTGTAATTTACTGCGTTTCTTAAAAGATTGTCAAAAAC
>CALDFS010000128.1 GCA_937942105.1 uncultured Ruminococcus sp.
CAGCGAGCCAGACTTCATATACTGGCTGGCAAAAATCATTTACAAGACTTGCACGGCGTTCTTTGCAGTACTCCCAGACTTCCTCTAACGCACCTTTTGAAGCACTGTAAGAAGCCTCAAATTTTTTAAGAAGAACGTCATATGGTATGTTGAGACCGGCGCCGATCTGTTCGTGATTTGCTTTAAGGAAAGCCTCAAAGCCTGCGGTCGGTATGTTAGGGTTGCCAAGCGTAACATTTTCGCCTGGTTGTAAATGATTTATGGTTCCCGGACCCATCTCGTATTCGTTGAGATTTTCGGTGATGGAATCCGGCTGTGAAGCGTCCGTTCCTTCATACTCACCGGCTCCGACTTCGGCAAACGGATAGTCGGTAGGGTCGGTTTCGGTTGTGATGAATGCAGTAAAATATGATTGAACAATGGCAGCCACAAGCTCTGATTCGGTATATCTCCGCACCTGCAGGAGCGGCTCAATTACAGAGGCAAAATAGGTTACTCCGCGATACTGATCCGGTCGTTCCGTTTCGATAATATGCAGAATATTTGGCAAGCCGGTTTTTTCTCCGTATGCTTCAACGCGCTGCCACTCAATCTTATCCGCGGTTATTTGATTAGGATAAGCTGAGCAGATATGATAAGCCACAACGCGACCGTTCTCGTCTACCTCTACGCCATCATGTATCTTATTATCGGTTTCATCATTCTTTCCTTCGGTGCCTGAAAGATTGATGAACGTAGATGAATTACCGGTCATAGGAGTGCTGATTCTGTCCGCCTCTATAACATGGAGCCGCAGTGAATAGGGCGATAGCTTTGTGACATCATATCGTTTCAGCAGAACAAATACATCGCCGGATATGAGTTGAGACGTTAAGACGAGCTGCTGAAGTTCATAAAAATTATTCAGTCCAACAGCATCGCAGTTCATCTTTTTGCTCGCCCACATATGCCATTCTTCTTCGGTCTTCTTCTGCCATTCCTTGGCTGCTTCATCGCTAAGACCAAGCTTTTCACGGTTGATATTGCATTTCATATGTAATCCGGGACCGACCACTTTTATTCGGTTTATATTCACAGCCGCCGCTGCAATCGGCGAGGACATATAAAGCATACGACCTCGCTGGCGGAGCGTGTAATTGTTAAAATCGATGTCCTCTATAGGTGTTCCACTCTGAGCTCGGAAGCCTTTCAACGCTCTTTTGGTTGTACTTGCCCCTGCGTCGCTATATCCTTTGACGTACACCCGATGTACATTAATTACTTTTTTATTGTTCAAGGTATCACCTCATCCTCATATATAACGGATACCCGCAGTGATAGGAGCAAAAGACTGCGGGCGTCCGTAGCACAGCTCTTTCGAGCTTGTACCCTTAGTAATCTCTCGGCACTATTGCCACTGCTTTTCTCGGGCGTCTGCCCTCAATGATTGCGTCATATTCCGCTTTTTTCTTAATGGCTTTTTCGAGTTCAAGAGCTATGCCGTCCAGGTCAAAGCGCGTTAGGCTTCTGTCGTCTATGGTATAGCTTTTTACTCCGCCGTCGGTAAGCTTTATTTGTGCGTCCATAAGCTTATCAATGAGCCTTGCATAATGCTCGCTCATTTTCTTTGCAAGGGGAATAGAAATCATATTTACACCTACCAATCATTATCATTATAAAGTTGTTTGTTTTTACTGCATTTAGGCCTTTGAACTTTATTTTTAGGAGATGAATCCGATACTTTGGATGGATTTATGCTTTTTATCTTCATCTCTATTCTATCATTTAGCTTCCTTTCTATTCCATCATAGTCTGGATGCACCGCCTCAGCGGCGGCAATTGCATAGTTTCTACAGTCGAGCGGTTCGTTTCGCTTATGCCCGGGAATCGGTTCCCATACCCAAGGATTTTTAAGTCCTTTTTTGTATACAAGATGTTCCGATAAAAGACCGTTGAAGTAGCTCTTATTATACTCGTCGTTCTTGGGAAAATGACAGTAATTTTTACCAGGCAATTGAACTCTCAAATTGTCCATAATTATTTCCTTTCCTGCATTAACGCCGATTTCAAATACGAAGCAAAAAGCAATTACTTTTCCTTGATAGATGATTTTCTGCTTTTTTGGCGGGGATATATACGGGACACCACTTCCTCCACGTCCTTTTATAGCAAATACCTTTTTGCTTTGCCTCTGATAACAATGAAGTCTAACTTCGTGTGTGAAGTGTCCGCCTTCGTCAATGAATGTGGCAGATATCGGAAGCCCGATTCCGTTTTTAAACTTAAATCTTCGGTCGATTATTTTATCAAGTTCTTCCCAAGTTTCCTCATCATCAGGACGTCCGGGGATAACTCCGCGCATTATACTCCACGTTTCCTTAAGGTGACCGTGTCCGACCACTTCATATTCAAAGCGGTCATCCTGAGTATCAACTCCCAAAGTGAGCATAAGAACACCGCTTGGTAACTCGGCTCCGTAGTCTTCGCGCCGAGCCATAATGCTGTCCTCGTCTTCAATGTCGCCGCGATTCTCCCAAAGCATACCAAAGCGCGTGTTGTAAACAACCTGCATTTTGAGCGAACTTCCGAGAGCTTCAAGAAATTCGTTGATTGTAGAAGCCCAAGTAGCCCACGGCGAATTCCATGCTGACAGCCAAAAGGAACGAGTATTGTTTGCCTTATATGCGTCCGGATTGTCTGCTTCCCATCTTGCAGGCTGTTTCTTCATCTCTGCTTCGGTAGAGATGCCGCCGCAGGAAGGACAAATATAGTAGATATTGACTGCTTGATATACCGTTTTTTCGCCCTCACCGACTTTGATTTTATCAAATCGTATATTGTCAAAGACGATTTCGTTATATTCGCCGCAATGCGGACAGCGGGTTTTCCAACGCTCCTGAGTTCCAAGGTCATAAGCGTCGGCTATTACGCTTGAGCCTTTAATCGTTGGTGTAGATACCTCTATAGATTTTGCGTTAAAAAAGGTTATCTGTCGGGCAGAAGCCAATTTCCAAGGGTCGCCCTCGTCGCCGGCGGATATTGCCCATCGGTCGCGTTCGTCACCGATAATATATCTGATTGGCTTGGATGCCAACGCGTGGGCTTCGGTTGAACCGCACATCGTAAGAATCCCGCCGGGATAAGTCTTTTGAAGAATTGTATTGCCGCTGTCTCTGCTCTTGGGATCTGATACTTTGGACTTCAGACATTTACAGTCGCGTATCATCGGTGCGATTCTGAGTTTGCTGTACTCCTTTGCGTCTATGGTTGTCGGATGAATGAACAGAATTGAGCTGGGGTCTTGGTCTATAATATATCCGATTATATTGTTGATTGTTTCGGATTTTCCAACCTGAGAAGCGGCAACAATGACGATATGCTTGACCTTTGGATCGGTAAATGCGTCCATAGGCTCTTTTAGGTAAGGCGTTCTGCTCGTTCGCCATAGACCGTATTCTGCCGAGCTTTCAGACGAAAGCCTTCGCTTTTTATCTGCCCATTCCGAAACGGTCAGGTTTTCGGGCGGTTTAAATCCTGCAAGTGATTTTGAAAGGACTGCATTGAGTCTTCGTATATCACGCGCACTACTCATTTTCAAAAGGATCGGCGGCTTCGCTCATATTGCGGCGCTGCCGCACCCTTTCCTGATATTTTGCAGGGTCGTACTGAAAGTTGGACAATTCATCAAGAATGTGATAAACTTCCTTCCGTATTATTTCAGACACTTCCGAAGCATCAGATATGCCCGCAACCTCAACGGCTAATCTTCCAGGTAAAGATAGCAAAGCACCTCTTATCGCATAAACCAGTTCATCTGTCATTGCGGCGACGTCCTCAGATAAGTGGATTTTTCCAAGCAGTTCATTCGCTTCTATCTGTGCGACAACAGATTTTGCTTTCTTAGTTTTTGCCTCGGCTTCAAGTTTGGCTAATTCATGCTCTTGTGCCTTAGCGCTCTTTTCTGAACATCTTGTTTCGAGATAATCACAGTAGCTTTTCATTGTTTCGGCAATTTCATATAGCCCACCGTGCGTGGTTTGCTTTTTATTTATCGTACCCTGTGCGCATAACTGACCTATCCACTGGTTTGACTTTCCTGTCATAGCGCATATATCTGCCGTCTTAACATATACCGGTGTTCCCGGTCGCAAGATATAAACCGAATCGTCAGTTATCTCGGCAATCGCTTTTATTCTCGCCACTGTATTACTCCTTTCGCTCATTTGTTGGAACCGATAGCAGGAATCGAACCTGCGTCAACATAGACTTGTTAATACAAGCTCTGCCATTGAGCTATATCGGTATAAAATGCGATTACGATTTATCGTAATTGTACCCGAGTCCCCACCGCCTCGCGCATTATTTGGTACATATTCCACCCATATTTTGTTATTATAATTCCAATTAAACCACGCAAATTTTGTATGGTAACTGATTGCATTTTGGGGCGTCAACGGAGCCTCGCCAAAATTTTAGTTGTCACAGTACCTTGACACAGCGGAAATGTCCATGTAGCAAACGTATTCGCTCCGCTTTGACGTTTCCGGACCTGCGGCAGGTAAACTCTTGTCTTGTTATCTGTCGCGCTCTACGACGCTGTATTTCGCTGTACGCGCATCAGAGCTTCGTCAACAGTTCGGCGTTGCTATATCCTTTCGTT
>CALDFS010000129.1 GCA_937942105.1 uncultured Ruminococcus sp.
CGGAACCCGAATATTAAATTGCGCTGTTCCTCTTGCTTTCATTGTATACCCTTTGTCGCTGAAAAGCAATCTATTGACCATATTATAGGCTCTACAATAAAAAATTAAGCAGTAGAATTCCTTTTTATGGGATTCTACTGCCATAAATTTACTTTTTTCTTGATCATTCTGCCTGAAATTTACTTTTTAATCTTCTTTCCAAGCCAGAAGCAGAGAGCTGTTTCAATTTCTGCCGGAACTATCAATAAAAACAGCTGCCACCAGTTTCTATCCAAAAATGCAAGATAGACTAAAAGTATAACGCTGATAACAAGCCCTGATACTATCAGAAAATTGAACCTTCCGTGATCCCAGAGCGTGTGAAGCACCAAAAGAGTTATTAAGGATATCGGAATCGCATATATGAAAATCATCCACCTTATGCTTCCGCATATCCAGCATATTACAAATATCAGCAGCGCCAATATCCAGATTCCGATTATGGATATCCACGTTATAATTGCATGCGGCAGCAGCCCGACGCTTGAAATCAGGCTTTTTTTCTCCTTTGGATTGTGCTCCGTGATAAGGTAGTCAACCGTCACCCCGAAGATATCCGCCATGTTTTTTAAAACCGCTATATCGGGGAGCGACTCTGCGCGCTCCCACTTTGAAACCGATTTATCGGAATAATTAAGCTTTGCGGCAAGGTCAATCTGCGTCATTCCCGCCTGCCGTCTGAGCTGTATTATGTTGCTTGCAAGAACGGTTTCAATCTCTTTCATCTTTACTACTCCTGTTTGATATCAGAAAAAATCAATCTTTATTTTGCAAAAAATGCAACCGCAATAGCCCCTGGACCGATGTGTGTTCCGATGGTTGCGCATATTCTAATAACCGGAAGCACGGGGGTGTGCCCCTCCCAGAAGTGCCTGGAATCGGCTACGTACTTATCCAGCACAGATTTATCGCCGCCGGAATATGCAAGCGTGAACGGCATATCGAAATCCACCTCGCCGCACTTATTGATAAGCTCAGCCAAAAGGTTGTTTCCGTTTTTCGAGCCGCGCGCCTTGCCCACAAGCTTAACCTCGCCGTCATCAATATCAACAACCGGCTTTATTGAAAGCATCGTGCCGGCGATCGCTGCGGCAGCAGAAATCCTTCCGCCCTTTCTAAGGTAATCAAGGGTGTTCAAAAGCCCCAAAAGGCATATTTTGGAGCGCTTTTCGGTCAGCAGGGAAACTATCTCCTCTGCCGTTCTGCCCTCGTCGATAAGTCGCTGGGCATACTCAACCAATATTGCTTCGCCTAAAGTGGCATTAAGGCTGTCCACAACAAAGGCCCTGCCGCCAAAGCCTTCCGCTGCTATGCATGCACTTTGATATGTGCCCGAAAGCTTTGAGGAAAGGGTTATGGCAATGGGGGTATCCCCTGCCGATATGACCTCATTAAAAGCCTTTTCGTAATCATATGGCGTCAGCTGCGAGGTTGACGGCAGAGTGTCCGACTCGATGAGCTTATCAAAAAAGCCGTCCGGGTCGAGGTCTATGCCGTCAAGATACTGCTCATCGCCAAACGTAACGGTCAGCGGGATGAACAGCCAGCCGTTTTCCTTTGCCTTTGCATATGGGATATCCGATGCGGAATCAATAACCAATCTGATTGACATTTGCTTCTCCTTTTGGTATTGCGAAATGTCAACGGTTAAGATAATCCTTTAGGTACTTCACTGCCTGAACATAGCCATCAAAGCCCAAGCCCATATAAGTCTTTATGCAAGCCTTACCGGCATAGGATATCTGCCTGAAATCCTCCCTCGATTTAACGTCGGAGATGTGAACCTCCACCGCCGGGATGGCTACAGCCTTTAAAGCATCCAAAATCGCAACGCTTGTGTGCGTATACGCGGCGGGGTTGATTACAATTCCGTCGAACACGCCATATGCAGACTGGATCTTATCGACTATATCGCCCTCGTGATTCGACTGGAAGAATTCCGGCTGAATGTCCTCCTCTTCACAGGTCTTGGTTATAAGCGCAACAAGCGATTTATAATCCTGCCTGCCGTAGATATCCGGCTCCCTCAGCCCAAGCATATTGATGTTGGGACCGTTGATTATCAGTATTTTCATTTGCAATACCTCTTTATTTACCGCAATATGCGGCGGTTATATTATAGCAAAGTGATGTTGATTTGTCAACATCTCGTCAGTATTCGGTTAAAAGCTTTTCTACTATCTCCTCTGCGGTATCGGCAAGGCTGCCGTCATTGTCGACCTCAAAATCTGCGAATCTGCGATACATCGGCTCCCGCTTTCTGGCAAGCTCGGTCATATCCGAGCTTTGAGAAATCGGTCTGCCATCGGTTGGAAGAACGGCTACATCCCTCTTTATCCTGATTATAACGCCGTTCTGGTGCAGAAGCGGATAGTTTTCAGGGACGGTTACACATCCCCCGCCGGTTGAAATAATCTTTCCGGACTGCTTTCCGGCCTCTGCCAAGACCTTTGTTTCTATGGCGCGGAATTCGCTCTCTCCGCCGGAAGCGAAGATTTCGGGGATAGTTTTA
>CALDFS010000130.1 GCA_937942105.1 uncultured Ruminococcus sp.
TGTGGTGCTGTTCGGGCTTGGCAAGGGTGCTGATGTGGATGTCAACTACGTTGCAACCCATCTTATGGGCGGCGGACTTCTTGCTGGAGCTGTGTTTATGGCTACCGACTATGTAACTGCACCCGTTACCAAGTGGGGGCAGATTATATATGCCGTTCTTATAGGATTTTTGACGGCGTTCATCCGCACCTGCGGCGGCTCTACCGAGGGCATGAGCTATGCCATCATAATCTCAAATCTTGTAACGCCACTTATAGAGAAGTGGACGGCTCCCAAGCCGTTCGGGCTTGAACATAAGGAGGCGGCAAAATGAGCAGGATAGTTAAGGATACTTTAAGACTTGTTGCGATAACCCTTATCGCCGGGGTGCTGCTTTCGGTGGTCTATTCGGTAACTAAGGATACTATTGCGGCGGCAAAAGAAGAGGAGCTTCAGGCATCCTACAGGGAGGTATTCCCGCAGGCGGCAAGCTTTGAAGCGATTGATACCAAATGCCCGGCGGAGCTGTCCGGCGGCAATGTCACACTGAACGCCGCGCTTTACGCTAAGGACGAAAGCGGCGCGGATATCGGATGTGTTTTGTCGCTGACATCTCACGAGGGATACGCCGGGGACATAGTGCTGTCTCTGGGAATATCCAAAACCGGCGAGATTACCGGCGTTAAGGTAACTCAGATGTCCGAAACCTCGGGCTTGGGCGCTAACTGCCAGAACGAGGATTGGATAGGACAGTTCAAGGGCATATCCGGCTCGGTCAAGTATACCAAGACCGGAAAGACAGCTCCTGACGAGATAGACGCTATTTCGGGCGCAACCTTTACCACCCGGGCGGTCACCAATGCGGTGAATACCGGAATCGGGTTTGCATCCGAAAAGCTGGGGATAACCGTAAGCGAAACGGAGGCGGAGTAATATGAAAACAGCTTTGGAAAGACTGTATAACGGCATCCTAAAGGAAAACCCGACCTTTGTTCTTATGCTGGGAATGTGCCCGACCCTTGCGGTAACGACCGGCGCTATAAACGGCTTGGGAATGGGACTTTCGACCTGCGCGGTTCTGATGATGTCTAACCTGATGATATCGCTTCTGCGAAAATTCATCCCGGATAGGGTAAGAATGCCGGCGTATATCGTGGTTGTGGCTTCGTTCGTAACCATAGTTGAATTGCTGATGCAGGCTTATGTAAGAAGCCTTTACGCATCACTGGGCTTGTATATTCCGCTGATAGTAGTAAACTGCATAATTTTGGGCAGGGCGGAAAGCTATGCTTCAAAAAATCCGCCGCTTGCTTCATTCTTTGACGGTTTGGGAATGGGCTTAGGCTTCACCCTTGCGCTGACGATCATCGGCGCAGTGCGCGAGCTTTTGGGCGCAGGAACCTTCTTCGGCGCAAGAATTATGCCGCAAAGCTTCCAGCCGATATCGATTATGATACTTGCCCCCGGCGCATTCTTTGTTTTGGCAATCCTTACAGCACTTCAGAACAAGTTCAAGGCGCCCAGTGCAACCAATAAGAAGGGCTTTGAGTGCGACGGCAAGTGTGCCGGCTGCATGGACAAATCCTGCTCGCTGGGCAATAAGGAAAGGAGCGATAACGAATGAACGCCATAACTACTCTTTTCTTGGGGATAATATCCGCGGCGCTTGTTAACAACGTTGTTTTAAGCCGATTCTTGGGTCTTTGCCCGTTTTTGGGCGTATCCAAAAAGACCTCTACGGCGGTCGGAATGGGCTCGGCAGTCATAGCGGTTATAACCCTTTCCTCTGCGATTACATATGTCATCAACAAGCTGATTTTAGTCAAGTTCGACCTTGTTTATCTGCGCACGATAGTTTTTATCCTGATAATAGCGGCGCTGGTTCAGGCGGTTGAAATCATCCTGAAAAAGAAGATACCTTCGCTTTATAACGCCTTGGGCGTGTATCTGCCGCTTATAACCACCAACTGTGCGGTTCTGGGCGTTGCAATAGATTCCGCTCAGAAGGGCTACGGCTTTGCCGAGACTATGATATATTCTGTCGGAACGGCAGTCGGATTCCTTATTGCAATCGTTATAATGTCAGGTATCCGTGAAAGAATCGAAGACAATAACATTCCAGAAGCCTTTAAGGGCATGCCGATAGTTCTGGTTACCGCCGGACTTATGGCTATGGCGTTTGTAGGCTTCTCGGGCACACTGTAAGGGAGGCGGCAAAGATGTTAACAGGAATACTTATAGCCGCCGCGGTAATAATTGTTATCAGTATTATTATCGGTATAGGACTTGGAATTCTATCCGATAAGTTCAAGGTCGAAGCCGACCCGAGAGAGGCCGCTGTCCGCGAATGTTTGGCAGGAAGCAACTGCGGCGGATGTGGCTATGCCGGATGTGACGCTTATGCTAAGGCTATTGTCGCCGACGGCGCGGATCCTTCCTTGTGCCCGTCCTCAGACAGGGTAAAAATCGGCGAGATAATGGGCGTATCACTCGAGGCGGGTGTCAGAATGACC
>CALDFS010000131.1 GCA_937942105.1 uncultured Ruminococcus sp.
CGCAGGCATTTATGGTGTAGCTCTTGCAGTCGCTTTCATCGTCGATCTTAAGAGTGATGCCGTTTTCGCTGTAGCGCTTGCCGTCGGTGCGGGGGTCGCTGCCGTCCTTGGTGTAACGTATCCTTACAGCGTCCTGCGCGCTTAGGTAGAGCTTCTGGCTCTTGCTGTAGAAGCCGCACGGCAGGGAGAACTTTACCGGGCTGTTTTCAGTTGAGCCTACAGCTATGGGCGGCTGCGCGCCTGAATCAAGCTCATCAGCAGTGACGGATTTGACCGGAGTGGGGTTATAGGTGACCCATTTTTCCGCCGCGATGGTTGCGGCAAGCACCGCCGCCAAAAGCACGGTGACGGCTATTATAACGGCTATTTTTTTGCGTGAAGAGGTTCTTTCCATATCGTTTCTCCAAATATACTAATATTTATAATTCAAGCTAATAATACTATAAGTAATTGATATTGCAATAAAATTATCGCTGTATTTTCATGTAATGCGCAAGCCGCTCATCAGGATGACACTTTCTGTCATTGTGAGATGATTCTGTACCTTCTGCGCACCAGCAAGTTTGCGATATTCCGGGCGTAGCTTATCCCGAAGGAGCAAAGCACCCTAAATCAAAGTCTAAAAATACTATCATATTATATCACCAAAATTCTGAATTGTAAACTACTTTCTTGCCCGAAAGCATAAATTTATCATCAAAATTTATAAAAATACTTGAAACCGGGTGCAAAGTGTTGTATAATTTAAAGGAATGCAAAGCCGAGGTAAAATCCATGTAAAGCTTTCCGGCTTTCAATAGTAACTTGATGAGGTGATTGAGTGCCAAAATTTCGCCACGAAATAAAGCTTCTGCTTTCACAGGCGGACTATCGGCTGATGAGCGCAAGGCTTTCATCCCTGCTCGCTCGTGATGAAAACGCCGGAACCGATGGCGAATACTTTATCCGCAGCCTTTATTTCGACGATGCCTCGCGCACGGCGTACTACGAAAAGCTCTCCGGCGTTGCAGACAGAAAAAAGTATCGCTTAAGGATATATAACCACTCCGATTCGGTAATAAAGCTTGAATGCAAGGAAAAGCGGGGCGACCGCATAAAAAAACGCGCGGTATCGGTATCCCGCCAAGCGGCGGACGGCATGGTACACGGCGACTTCTCACAGCTTTATAGCAGCGATGACCCATTATGCAGGGAAGTTTTGTCGCTTGCAAAGGGAAAAGGGCTTGCGCCCTCGGTGGTGGTGGATTACGACAGGGAGGCTTATGTTCACCCGGTCGGAAACGTCCGCCTGACATTTGACAAGGCGCTCCACGCAGGCATATCAAGCGCGGATATATTCGATAAGGAGCTTGTGACAGTTCCTGTATTCCCGGACGGCTCGGTTATCTTTGAAATTAAATATGACGAGCTTCTGCCGACCTATATCCGGGATTTAGTATCAACCGCCCACGGCGAGCGGATAGCTCTTTCAAAGTTCTGCCTTTGCAGGGACGCTCTTAGTCTCTTAAAGCAAAAGTATTGATGATTTATATGACGCTGCAAGGACGTCTATCAAAAAATAAAAACAAAAACCAAACGGAGGACTGAAAATGGACAGTATTAAAGGAAAGCGTAGAACAGCTGGGGCTGGTCGAGCATTTAACGGTATCATACATACTTGTTTCGCTGGCGTGCGCGGCGGTGTGCGCATTGGTAATTTACTTTGTTTACAAGATATTCTACCGCGGCGCGGTCTACAGCGAAAGCTTTGCGGTGCTGATTGTTATGACAACCATTATAACCGCGTTCGTTGTTATCACCATCGGCTCGAACTTAGTGCTTTCACTCGGCATGGTGGGCGCGCTTTCAATCGTCCGCTTCCGCTCGGCGGTTAAAGACCCGCTGGATGTGGGCTTCCTGTTCTGGGGTATAGCCGCCGGAATAACCTCGGGCGCGGGATTATATCCCTTCGCGCTCATTGCTACTGCGGCGATATCCCTGGTTTACATACTGTTCACCGTTCTTGGCAAGGGCAAAAGGACATATGTGCTGGTAGTTAAGTACGATGCCAAGGCTGACGAGGCTGTTAAAAAGGAGCTTGAAGCCGTTAAGACAAAGCTTCGCGGAAAGGCTAAGTATAAGGGAGAAACCGAGCTTACCTTGGATGTAAAGGTCAAGAAGGGCGATACTGCCTTTGTGGATAAGCTTTCCGCAATAGACGGCGTTTCAAGCGCGGTGGTTGTTGAGTATACAGGGGATTGATATCTCATTTAGTGATTATTGGGGAGGCTGGGGACAGTCTCCCTTTTTATTTGTCTAAAAATTGCCTTCAACCTCTTGCCAAACCGTTCCCAATGTGCTATATTATAAATCAAACTACAAGCTAAAGGGGATGAGAAAATGTCTGTAATAGCTCTTGGCTCGGCGAATATCGCCAAATTCATGATTATTGTTATGCTGATGTTCGTGGGTATCTTCGTTATAGCGGTTATAACCCCCAAGCTTGCGGCTTTTATCGACAAAAAGCGCGGCAAAGCCCCCGATTACAGCCAGATTCCCAAGGCTCCGATATCCCCCTTTGAAAGCGCGCCCCTTCCCGAAAGGGTGGAGGAGAGTATAGATTTAAATGATAGTTCAAAGCCGAACACGGCTGATTCCTCCAAGGTGGAGGATGGTATAGATTCAAAAGAAGGCTTAAAGCCGGAGGACGATGTGATTTCCGGCGATGATCCCGCCCCGGGCGCGGACACATCCCTCAAAAAAGAGGACAAATAAATATATAAGGAGAAGATTTTAATATGGCTAAAGATAAAAATGAAAAGCTCGTTTCATCCATCACTCCGATGAGCGAGGATTTTGCACAGTGGTACACTGATATCGTAAAAAAAGCTGAGCTTATTGAGTACACAAGCGTTAAGGGCTGCATGGTAATCCGCCCCTACGGCTACGCTATCTGGGAGAATATGCAGCATATTTTAGACGCTAAGTTCAAAGAGCTGGGTCACGAAAACGTCTGCATGCCGATGTTCATTCCGGAAAGCCTTTTGAATAAGGAGAAGGATCACGTTGAAGGCTTCGCGCCTGAGGTTGCATGGGTAACCCACGGCGGAAACGAAAAGCTGGAAGAACGCTTATGCGTCCGCCCGACTTCGGAAACTCTGTTCTGCGAGCATTACGCAAATATCGTACATTCCTATAGGGATCTGCCCAAGCTTTATAACCAGTGGGTATCGGTCGTAAGGTGGGAGAAGACCCCCCGCCCCTTCCTTCGCTCCCGCGAGTTCTTATGGCAGGAGGGTCACACCATCCACGAAACCGCCGAGCAGGCTATCGCCGAGACGGAGCAGATGTTAAACGTCTACGCCGACTTCTGCGAGCAGGCGCTTGCAATGCCGGTTATAAAGGGCAAAAAGACTGAGAGCGACAAGTTCGCCGGAGCAGTCTCCACCTATGCCATAGAGGCTTTAATGCACG
>CALDFS010000132.1 GCA_937942105.1 uncultured Ruminococcus sp.
TGCTACACCTCTGAGGAAAGACGCAGCGAGCTTTATAAGCATGATATCTTAGGCATATGGCAGTACAGCTCATCTGTGATTTTGCCCGGAGTATACCCCGGAAGGCTGGACCATAACATTGCCTACAAGGACTATGCAAAAATCATCAGGCGGGCAGGGCTTAATAATCCGAAATAATCATATGCTTCAGCCGAGGGCAGAAATGTCTTCGGCTGATTTTTTATATGGGATATGCCGCTTCGGTGAAAACATCAATAAATTCCGAGAATATGTTAAGAAATCGTCTGTGACCCCCTTGCCAACAGTCTGGAAAAATGCTATAATAAATTAATAGCTGTGTACCGCTTGTTTGGATTTTCACAGCAATTATAGGGAAAATATCCCGATATACCATGTCGGAATGGCAAAATCACAAAAAACAGGCTATAGGCGTGTGCCTCCGGGCAAAGGTGCAAGGGTTGGGGACAGCTTTAAGCCGGTATGAAAGGAAAGGTATCATTATGCAGTACGGTTATTTTGATCTTGAAAACAAGGAATACGTTATAACCAAGCCGAATACCCCCGCACCATGGTGCAACTATCTCGGCTCGCCCGCTTACGGCGCTATCGTATCCAACAACGCAGGGGGATACAGCTTTGTTCAGTCGGGCGCGAACGGAAGAATCATCCGCTATCGCTTCAACTCAAACATGGCTCTTCCGGGAAGATATATTTACATAAGAGACAATGATTCAAGCGACTACTGGTCTGCAACCTGGCAGCCTGTAGGCAAGCCACTTGATTCTTACAAGAGCGAGTGCCGCCACGGTACGGCTTATACCGTTATAGCCTCGGAATACGCAAGCGTTAAATCGGAGGTCACCTATTATGTTCCCATGAACTGCACATACGAGGTATGGAGCGCAAAGGTAACCAACCTTTCGGATAAGCCCAGAAATCTTTCGGTATACGGCTTCTGCGAGTTTACTAACGACAATAACTATGAGCAGGACCAGGTTAATTTGCAGTACACCCTGTTCATCACACGCACATCGTTCGAGGGCAACAAGATTTTGCAGCACATAAACGAAAACTCCGGCAAGGATGCAACAGGCTCCAACCACCGTGAGCGCTTCTTCGGTCTTGCAAATCAGCCGGTTTCCGCCTACAACGGCAATTTAGACAGCTTTATAGGCGCATATCGCACCTATTCCAACCCCATCGCCGTTGAAACGGGCAAGTGCAACAACGTTTTAAACTACAACTCCAACGCCTGCGGAGCGCTTCAGTCGGATATCACCCTTGCCCCCGGTGAAACCAAGGAGTTTATATATGTGCTTGGTCAGCGCGACAATGCCGCCGCCAACAAGATACTTTCAAGATACGTAAATGCCGGAACCGTAGAGCAGGAGGTTGCCGAGCTTAAGGACTACTGGCATTCCAAGCTTGAAAACTTCTCTGTAAAAACCCCGAGCGAGGAGTTCAACAACATGATAAACGTTTGGAACTCCTACCAGTGCTTCATCACCTTTACATGGAGCCGCGCGGCTTCACTTATCTACTGCGGACTGCGTAACGGCTACGGCTACCGCGACACCGTTCAGGATATTCAGGGTATCATCCACCTCGACCCCGAAATGGCGCTTGACAAGATCCGCTTTATGATCTCAGCCCAGGTAGACAACGGCGGCGGACTTCCCTTAGTCAAGTTCAATCACAACGCCGGTCATGAGGATACCCCTGACCAGGCTTCCTACGTTCAGGCAACAGGTCACCCCTCCTACCGTGCGGACGATGCGCTGTGGCTGTTCCCGACGGTTTATAAGTACATCGGCGAAAGCGGCAACAAGGCTTTCTTGGACGAAGAGATCCTTTATGCCAACGGCGGAAGCGACAGCGTTTACGACCACTTAAAGCGCGCCATCAACTTCTCGATGGAGCGCCTGGGCGCGCACGATATGCCGGCAGGTCTTTATGCCGACTGGAACGACTGCTTAAGAATGGGCGCAAAGGGCGAATCCACCTTTGTTGCCTTCCAGTTATACTACGCAATGAACATCATGCGCGAGTTTGCTGCCGAAAGAAACGACAGTGAATATATCGCATATCTCGACAAGGTTCAGCCCAAGCTCGGCGAATCGCTTGCCAAGTGCTGGGATGAGGACAGATTCATAAGAGGAATCCGTGAAGACGGCGTGGTAGTAGGCGCCAAGAGCGACCCCGAAGCCAACATGTGGCTCAACCCGCAGAGCTGGGCGGTAATCTCTAGCTTTGCATCACCCGAACAGGCCGACAAGGCGATGGAAAGCGTTCACTCGATACTCAACACCAAGTACGGCGTTAAGCTTTTAGACCCACCATACATCAAGCATATGTTCGGCGGCGCAATAATGCACATCTTCAACCCCGACACCAAGGAAAACGGCGGTATCTTCTCGCAGTCGCAGGGCTGGCTTATCCTTGCAGAATC
>CALDFS010000133.1 GCA_937942105.1 uncultured Ruminococcus sp.
AAGCAAAATAGGTCACAACGGTTTTGTTTCCGCCATTTTGGAATACCGAATATCAGTATAAAATCAAATAATCAATAGCCCGCCTGAGATTTGACACTTTATGCCAATCTTAGGCGAGCTTTTTCGATTGACAATCATATTAAAAAATATTATAATAGTTTTAAACAAACCGCACTATAGTTTTATGACATTTTAATAAGGATATATAGAATATGAAAGCACTAATTTTAACCTGCAATACCGGTCAGGGGCACAATTCGGTTACAAGCGCAGTTGCGCAGGCGTTTTCTCTGCACGATGCTGTGTGTGATTCTGTCGATTCGCTCTCGTTTATTTCCGAGTCCGCTTCGCAGATGATCGGCAGCTGGCACACCCGGCTTTACCGCTATCTGCCCAAGGTTTCGGACGCCGGATATAAAATCGCGGAAGCCCACCCCGAGCTTTTTAAGGAGAACAGCGTTATCCGCAAATTCTTAGTCTCCGGCTCGACAAAGCTTTATGATTACATCTGCGCCGGGAATTATGACTGCATTATCTGCCCGCACGTTTTCTCCGCCCTTATGATAACTCAGCTTATAGAGGACCATCCCGAGCTTAAGGGGAAACTCCGCTCCTGCTTTATTGCAACCGATTACACCTTTGCCCCGATAACCGAGGAGACAAGGTGCGACCTTTACTTCGTGCCGGATGAAGAGCTTGTTGACCTCTACTGTGCAAACGGCATCCCGCACGAAAAGCTTAGGGCTATAACAGGAATACCGGTGCGCCCGGAATTCTATAAGCGCGTTCCCAAGCAAGAGGCTAAGCAAAGGCTCGGAATCCCGGAAAGCTCGCGCCATGTGGTTATGATGTTCGGAAGCATGGGCTGCGGACCTATACCCAAGCTCACTATGGAATTGAAGCGCAGGCTTCCCAAAAACTGTATTCTAACCGTTATCTGCGGCACAAACGAGGCACTAAAAAAGCTTTTGCAGCTTACCTATAAGGACTGCTGGAACATAAGGATAGAGGGGTTTGTTAATAACATATCCCTGATTATGGATTCCTGCGACCTTTATATAACCAAGCCCGGCGGTCTTAGCATAAGCGAGGCACGGATTAAGCACCTGCCGATGCTTTTAGTAAACGCCGTAGCCGGGTGCGAGCAGAACAACCTTGAATTCATGCTGGATAAGGGCGCGGCAGTTTCGGCGGAAAATGAGGAGGATGTAGCTGCGCTTTGCGCAAGTATTGTCAATGATGATGCCAAGCTTGCGGCTATGTCCAAGGTGTTTGACGACAGCAAGGTTGCGGCGGAGGAGATATACAAAGAGATGTCGCTCGCTTAGGCTCGCTGTGATAAGTGATGTCGCTCACCTTGTTCGCTGTGATGTGTGCCTTGCGGCACGTTAAGTGTATCAAGCGTTTCACTGCGGTGAAACGCATGCGGCGATGGATTTAAAGAAGCGGCTCCGCCGCAGTGAAACGCTTAACTAACAAAGAGAATATCATTCTATAGCAAAAGCTCCGGTATTGCGGTACTCGGAGCTTTTGAGTTATATTCGCCTGACGGCGGGTTATATTGCCCTATCGGGCAGTTAAATCCTATAGAGATATCACGGTGTTAACAAGCGTATATCCCATCTCCTCGATAAACACCCCGCCGTTTTTAGGCGATTCCTTTCCGCTGATGAAGTCTATAAACGGTATCACTCCCATCTCGGCGGTGTCAAATGTGATATATGAGAACACCGCCCTGCACATATCCGTATCGACATCATCCGGAAGATAGAGAACGATTCCGTTGTTGATGGCAAAGCCATGTACGCTGTCAATGCCGCAGCCTGCCGCGCCTATCATCCTGCCGTTTGCGAAAATGCCGTATTCAAGAACGCTTTCGTCGCTCTGCCACTTTTCGATATCGTTAAGATGGCTGGCATAGCCGTCGCTTCTGCCTTTAGTCCACTGCTTTATGCTTTCGATGTCCGAAACGGTGAGCCTGTGAACCTCAACACCCTCGGGAAGGGGATAGCTTTTCCCTTCGCCGAAATACATGTATTCGCGGCAAATCTGCGCACCGTCCGGCAGGGATATCTCGGCAGATGTGACTATCTCGTCAATATTGGAAAGTCTGCTCATCCAATCCTCAACGGTTTCCTTATCGTCCGAGACAAGAATAAGATAATATTCACCGTCCGGCTGACCGCCGATAAGCACAAAGCCCTTGTCCGATTCCTTCACCGCTTTAAGCCCCATATACTTGATTTCGGTGCAGAGATACCCGAACCTTTTAGCGTCTTTTTCAAGCAGAATGTCGATAAGCTCGGCTTCGTCGATGGCTTCAAAGGTTGGATTGTCAAAGATGAATCTTCCCGCCAAGGTTGCGTCGGCAAGCTCGCCCCAGTATACTGCCTTGCCCGTTTTCTTGTCGCGGTATTCAGATGGGGTAATCTCATACTGCTGCTTGAAGGAGCGGATAAACCCCTCGTGGCTTTCATAGCCGCATTCAAGCGCGATATCTATGATATCCCTGTCCGAATTCCGAAGCATCAGAGCCGCTCTGCGAAGCCTTTCAAAACGAACGTATTTCATTATCGAGAAGCCTGTGTGCATGGTGAACACCTTGTTGAAATAGTTCGGAGTGAACCCTGCCTGCTCGGCGACAGTCTCAACGCTGATTTCCGAGTTGCCGGAGTTGCTCTTTACGAATTTGATGGCGTTCGCGACTATTTCGCTGTTTTCCGATTTGAACATAATAATTATCTCCTTTTTTGTGAATTGACCGGTCTGAGATTATTATAGCTTATCTTTGCCGAGATGTCTTGACGGAAAAAACTTTTAGCTGACACGATATTATACAAAAACAGCCGCAGTATTATTAACACCGCGGCTGTCTCAACATCACAAACTTATATCACAAAATTGCCATTCTCAAATATCTTAACCGCCTCGCCGTCCTTGGTGTAGCCTGTGATTTCCATATCCTGCGAGCCTATCATAAAGTCAACGTGAATCATGGAATCGTTAAGACCCATTTCTTCAAAGTCCTTGTCCTCTAAGCTTTCAAAGCCTTCAACAGCGTCTCTGAATCCTCTGCCCAGCGCTATGTGGCAGCTTGCGTTCTCATCGAACAAAGTCTCGTAGTAAAGAATGTTCTGGTTGTTTATGGGGCTGTCGTACTGAACCAAGGCCAGCTCGCCTATCATGGATGCACCCTCGTCCATAGTTACCATCTTTTCAAGAAGCTCTCTGCCCTTTTCAGCGCCGAAATCGGCAACCTTGCCGTCTTTAAACTCGAACCAGAAGTTTTCAATCAGCTGACCCTGATAGGAAAGCGGCTTGGTGGAAACTACTCTGCCCTCGGCTCTGCCCTTTTGCGGGGATGTGAATATCTCGATAGTGGGCATATTGGGGTTGAAGTAGTGACCGTTCAGATCCAGCTCTCCGCCGCCGCACCAACGGCTCTTCGGCATAAGCCAGCAGGTGAAATCGGTGCCGTTAGCGGACTTGTAATGCAGATGGTCGAAGTGGTATGAATTGAGCTTGTCGCAGCGCGACTTGAAGTCGGCGTTTACCTTCTCCCAAACGGCGATGGGGTCGTTATCGTCGGTGACATATACCGATTCTAAAATTGCCTGCCATAGCTTTTCCATAGCCGCGCCCTTTCGCAGACCCGGGAATACCTTCTTGGCCCAAGCCTCGCCGGGAACGGCGGCAATCGTCCACTGATGGCGGTTCTGCATAGCGTCGGAATACTTCTTGGTTATCTTGTATCTTGCACGGGACGACTTCTGCATTTTTTCCATGTTTATGCCCTTTAAGCCGTCCGGGTCGTCGGAAACTATGTGGATGCGGCAGGGAAGCTCTTCGGCCATCCACTTAAGCTTTTCTTCCTGCCAGGAAAGAACTGTGGAAAGTGATTTAAGCGTTTGATGGCGGTAGTTAAGCTTGGTTATATCGTCGCAGCTCCAGTTGATGTTTACGTATTTTGCGCCGGCCTTGTAGGCTTCATCCACAACCATGGCGACAAAATCAGCCTGATCAACGTTTGCATAAACCAGAACCGACTGACCCTTCTGAACGTTTGCGCCCACGCGGACGATGAGCCTTGCATACTTTCTGATAGTTGACTTTTTCATTTATTTGTTACTTCCTTTCAGGTATTGATTGATAACAGAATCTAACATATTATATCATTCTTTTTGCTCAAATACAATACCTTTAGGAAATTTTATCGCGGACAGCGCCTTAAATAAGGCGATTTTGTTAGAATTTCTGCCCTTCCATCATATCGGATATATCCCGAAGGATTTCATAGCGCTCCTCTTTAAGAAGCTTTATCCGCTTATTCAGGCGGTTAATAATATCCACATCTTCCTGCTCTTCAAGCTCTTTTTTAAGAAATACCGTATGCTCGGCGAGCCTGTCTGCTTCAAACTTATACTGATTAATAAGGTCTTTCATTTACCTGTCTCCTTGTTTTAAATATTCCGCACAAGAACGTATGTTCTAATTCCTTAATTACTATAATACTCAGGAATCTGGAAAAGTCAAGCGACATAAGGGAGATATTTTGGACAGTAAAAATTGCGGATATTTTCGCAAAGCTATTGCAATGTGGTTAAGAATATTGTATAATTAAACCCAAATAAATGGAAAGAGCGTATAAAGTGAAGATATATAAGGAAAAGAGAGCGTGTTCAGATGGATAAGGAAAAAATTGCGCGGATAAATTATCTTGCGAAAAAATCAAAAGAATCCGGGCTTACGGATTCCGAAAAGATAGAGCAGACGATTCTGCGGAACGAATACCGTGCGGCGGTCGTGGGAAACCTTAAAAGTCAGCTCGATAGGGTCGAATTCCGCGAGGCTGACGGCAGTATAACCAAGCCGAAGCCGCGACAATAGATTGTGAATGGAGGGAAAACAGCATGACCCAGCGCCAGAAGGGGAAGCTATTGCTTCTTGAAAAGATACTTCTTTCCGAAACTGACGAAAACCACAAGCTTACCGGCGCGGAGCTTATTGAAAGGCTTTCGGCTGCCGGAATAAGCTGTGAGCGCAAAACCGTTTATGACGATATTGAAACTCTTGCGCTTTCGGGCTTGGATATAGTCACCGAAAAGATAGGGCATTCAAACTATTACTATGTAGGCTCAAGGTATTTTCAGGATGAGGAGCTTTTAGTGCTTGCAGACGCTGTGGCATCCTCAAAATTCCTGACAAGAAAAAAGTCGGACGAGCTTATTAAAAAGCTTCAGACCCTTACCAGCCGCTATAAGGGTCAGCGGCTCAGACGCTCCATATATGTAGGCGGGCGGGTGAAGACCTATAACGAGGCTATATATTACTCGATAAACGCCATTCATGAGGCTGTTTACAAGAATCAGCAAATAACCTTCAGGTATACCGAATATGATATAGATAAGAAGAAGCGCTACCGCCACCACGGCGAGGTATATCAGGTATCGCCCTATTATCTGATATGGGAGAGCGACTGCTATTACCTTGTCTGCTACTGCCGCAAGCATGAGGAGCTTTGCCGCTACCGCGTTGACAGGATGACAGACGTTTGCATCATAGATGAAAAGCGCAGGACCCTGACCATCGACGAGGAGGAGCTTGCCAAGGAGCTTAGGGGTACATATAATATGTACGGCGGTCCCCGCGAAACCATAACGCTGGAAATGTCAACCAAGCTGATAAACGTTGTTATCGACCGCTTCGGCGATGACATACATATAAGAAGAAGCGGGGAGGACAGCTTTATTGTCAAGCTGGATGTTTCAATAAGCCCCACCTTCTGGGGGTGGCTTTTCCAGTTTGGAAACGAAGCTAAGCTGTTAGCGCCCGACTGGGTGGTAAACGAGGCTAAGAAGAAGCTGGCGGAGATATCCGCAATGTATAATGATTATCAAAGATAATCAAGGATAATCAGGAAGGACGAAACGGAATATGATAGCATGGCTTACATCAACCTACATAGGCAAGCTGATAGCAACCTTTGTAATTTCAATGCTTCCGGTAGTGGAGCTGCGCGGGGGACTGCCCTACGGCGTGGGCTTCGTGGACGACATCGACCACCTGGGCAACCGCCGCCTGCGCTCGGTGGGCG
>CALDFS010000134.1 GCA_937942105.1 uncultured Ruminococcus sp.
AGCCCTTGTCAGGCTTCACCGTGATGGTCACGGTGGTGCCCTTGGAGGCGGACTTTGGGCTGACGGTCACGGAGCCGTGCTTGCCGCTGTCCACGCTGACGGTGTAGCCGGAGCTGCTGCCACCAGAGCTACCGGAGGACTCCTTGCTCCACTGGGCGGTCAGGGTGATATCCCCGGCGATGGGGGTGCCGAAGTCAAACTTCTCACCGTTCAGGAACCAGCCATCGAAGTCGTATCTGCTTCTGGTGGGATCGGCGGGCTTTTCGGCCGTGCCGCCGTGCTTGACCGTCTGGCTGGCAACATCGGTGCCGCCGTTGCTGTTAAAGGTGACGGTATACTCGTTCAGCTTGTAGTACAGCTTCAGCGTCAGGATGACGGGCTGTCCGTCCTCGCCGGTGCTGGGTATGGTGACTGTGCCGGAAACGGTGGACTTGCCGGTATCCAGGGTATAGCCGTCGTACTCCTTAGGGGCAGCCGTCACGGTTTTACCCAGCTCGCCGTACAGGGGGAAGTCGGTATCGGCCAGGGTGTAGGTGCCGTCCAACCGCTCCTGATAATGCTCTACCTTGTAGGCGGCAACCTTGGGCTTTATTACTCCAAAGTAATGGTCGTCAAGCTCCTGCCCCTTGGGCGGCTTTGCGCCGAAAAGGGTTCTGCCGGTGAATTTAAGGTCCTTGCGGGCTTCAAACATATCCTTATCCACAAGGAAATATTCCTGCTCCGGTCCGACCGAGGTGCGAACGCACTTGACGTTTTCATCGCTGCCAAACAGCTTTAAGATTCTCATTGCCTGCTTGCTCAGCGCTTCCATTGAGCGAAGAAGCGGGGTTTTCTTATCCAAAGCCTCGCCGCCGTAGGAGCAGAAGGCTGTGGGTATGCAAAGGGTCTTATCCTTGATGAAAGCATACGATGTCGGGTCCCATGCAGTGTAGCCACGCGCTTCAAAGGTTGCGCGAAGTCCGCCCGAGGGGAAGCTTGAAGCGTCCGGCTCGCCCTTTATAAGCTCCTTGCCCGAAAATTCCATTATCACCCTGCCGTCCGGCGCGGGGGATATAAAAGCGTCGTGCTTTTCAGCGGTGATGCCTGTAAGCGGCTGGAACCAATGGGTAAAGTGGGTGGCGCCGTTGGCAATCGCCCAGTCCTTCATGGCAGTTGCCACAACATCCGCAACCTTGGTATCAAGCCGCGCGCCCTCGTCGATCGTCTTTTTAAGCGAACGGTAGATATTGGTGGGCAGATTAGCCTTCATCACCCTGTCGTCGAAAACCATGCTGCCAAAGATTTCTGATACTTTACTCATAAACATCTTCCTTTCAATAAAAAATCGGGCGATAGAGCGATACTTTCCTTTCAGTCAAGAAAGCATCAGACTCCATTGCCCGATATGGTATACGAAAAAAGGCGGCTCGGGATTTATTTCCCAAGACGCCTTTGCCTTATGCTGTGATTATACTCCCATCCCGCCGATTTGGCAAGATGGAATGTTGCACAAAAGTTTTGCTCATGCCGCCCAAAGATTTGACACACAAGATTTTCGTGGAATCATTGACAGAAAAAAACGCTTATGCTATAATGCACTTATTGATGAGCAAAGACGTTCATCCGGAAAAATGCCATGCGTTTTTTCGGATAAGCGTCTTTGCTTTTTTAGTTGAAAGGATGAGCCTAATGATAAAAAACACCCTACGGGAGTTTGACGATACTCCTTTAGAAGGCGAAGTAAGAATTCCCTCAGGCTGTGCTATATCCGCAGTCGTTTCAAAAAGCGGCAAGCGGTTTGACGGCGGGGACATTATAAAAAGCATGATTCCCATGCACGACCGCTCCAACGGCTTAGGCGGCGGTTTTGCCGCCTACGGAATTTACCCCGACTACCGCGAGTTCTACGCTCTGCACATCTTCTACAACGACAATGCCGACCGCGCCGAGTGCGAAAACTTTTTAAAGGACGGCTTTGAAATAGTCAAGGCGGAAAGCATACCTATAAGGAAGATTCCCGAAATTACCGATGTTCCGCTGATCTGGCGATACTTTGTAGCCCCGCTTAGCTCGGTGCTTGCGCGGCTTCAGATAGACGAAAAGGAGTATGTCGCCCGCACCGTTATGCAGATAAACACCCGCATTAATGGCGCTTACGTATTTTCAAGCGGCAAGAACATGGGCGTTTTCAAGGCTGTGGGCTTCCCCGAGGATGTGGGAAGGTTCTACCGCTTGGAGGAGTATTCGGGGTATATGTGGACTGCGCACGGAAGATATCCCACAAACACCCCCGGCTGGTGGGGCGGCGCTCATCCCTTTGCGCTTTTAGACTACTCGATAGTCCACAACGGCGAGATATCCTCATACGATGCCAACCGCCGCTGCATTGAGATGTACGGCTACAAATGCACTCTGCAAACCGACACCGAGGTTATAACCTACATAGCCGACTATCTTTTAAGAAAGCAGGGGCTTACCCTTGAAGAGACAGCTTCTGTCATCGCGGCGCCGTTCTGGTCAACGATTGACAGGATGCCCGAGGATAAAAAGCAGGTCTGCCGCTACCTCAGAACGGTATACCCCAACCTTCTGATTACAGGTCCGTTTTCGATAATTTTAGGTTTCGAGGGCGGCTTGATGGCGCTTAACGACAGGCTGAAGCTCCGCTCGATGGTTACTGCCGAGAAGGATGATATGGTATACATAGCCAGCGAGGAGGCGGCAATAAGGGCTATCTGCCCCGACGCCGATAATATCTACTCCCCTGCCGGCGGCGAGGCGTTTATTGTTAAGGTGAAGGAGGGCTAAACTTATGGGAATAGACTACATCTTCCCTGAATTTGAGGTAATAAGAAACCCGCAGCGGTGCATAGAATGCCGCGTATGCGAGCGGCAGTGCGCCAACGAGGTTCACAAATTCGACCCCGATTTGGGGGTTATGATAAGCGACGAATCAAAGTGTGTGGACTGTTTAAGGTGCGTATCCCTCTGCCCCACCCACGCTCTTAAAATAGTTAAAAACGACTGCTGTTTCCGCGAAAACGCCAACTGGCAGCCCGAAACCATCAAGAACATCTACAAGCAGGCGGGAAGCGGCGGCGTGCTTCTATCCTCAATGGGCAACCCCAACAAGCTTCCCGTTTACTGGGACAAGATACTTATAAACGCCTCGCAGGTTACAAACCCGCCCATAGACCCCCTGCGTGAGCCTATGGAGACAAAGGTGTTCTTAGGCAAGAAGCCCGGCGAGGTCAAAAGAAATCCGGACGGAAGCATTGATACATCTCTTTCTCCCCAAATCCAGCTTTCCATGCCGGTTATGTTCTCGGCGATGAGCTACGGCTCTATCAGCTACAATGCGCACGAAAGCTTGGCGCGCGCGGCGCAGGCCCTTGGAATATGCTACAACACCGGCGAGGGCGGACTGCACGAGGATTTCTATAAATACGGCGCCAACACCATTGTTCAGGTGGCTTCAGGCAGGTTCGGAGTTTATGAGGACTACCTTAACGCCGGAGCGGCGATTGAAATTAAGATGGGTCAGGGAGCGAAGCCTGGCATAGGCGGACACCTTCCCGGGGCGAAAATCGTCGGGGACGTTTCACGAACAAGGATGATTCCCGAAGGCTCAGACGCTATCTCCCCCGCTCCCCATCACGATATATATTCGATTGAGGATTTGCGGCAGCTGGTCTACTCCTTAAAGGAGGCTACGCAGTACAAAAAGCCGGTAATAGTAAAGGTTGCGGCGGTGCACAACATTGCGGCGATTGCAAGCGGAATAGCCCGCAGCGGCGCGGACATCATTGCAATAGACGGCTTCCGCGGCGGAACCGGCGCTGCTCCCACCCGCATCCGCGACAACGTTGGAATACCGATAGAGTTAGCCTTGGCGGCTGTTGACCAGCGGCTGAGGGACGAGGGCATCAGAGGCAACGTCTCGCTGGTGGTGGGCGGAAGCATTCGCTCGGCGGCGGACGTGGTAAAAGCTGTGGCTTTAGGCGCGGACGCCTGCTACATAGCAACCGCCGCACTTATGGCTTTAGGATGCCATCTTTGCCGCACCTGCCAGACAGGCAAGTGCAACTGGGGCATAGCCACTCAGCGCCCCGAGCTTGTAAAACGACTAAACCCCGACATCGGCTCGGAAAGGCTTGTAAACCTGCTTACGGCTTGGCGGCATGAAATCATGGAGCTTATGGGCGGAATGGGAATTAACTCAATAGAGGCGCTTCGCGGAAACCGACTTATGCTGCGCGGCGTTGATCTTACGGAAAAGGAGCTTGAGATCCTCGGTATCTCACACGCGGGAGAATGAAAAGAGTATATGTAAATGAAAAGCGGTGCTTGGGCTGCCGCCTGTGCGAATACAACTGTGCCTTTGCAAACTCGGGTCTTTCTGATATGTTCAAGCTCAAAGGCAGAAAAATAAGCCCGAGAATACGGGTTGAGGGGGACGAAAAAATCAACTTTGCAGTCTCCTGCCGCCACTGCGTTGACCCGATTTGCGTTAAAAGCTGTATCGCGGGGGCGCTCTCTAAAAATGCCGACGGTATGGTTTCGATCGACCATGATAGATGCGTTGGATGCCGCACCTGTGTGCTGGTCTGCCCTTATGGGGCTGTTGCGCCGGATGATGAGGGAGTTATTACCAAGTGCGAGCTGTGCTTAAAGAACTCCTGCGGGGAACCCGCGTGCGTTAAGGGCTGCCCGAATAGGGCGATTGTGTTTGAAGACAGAGATTGAAGCGGAAGGATGGATATGTCATGGAAAAATATCTTATTATAGGCAACGGCACTGCCGCTGTAAGCGCTGTCGAGGGGATAAGAAGCCTTGACAAAAACGGCAGTATAACCGTCATCTCCCGCGAGGAGCACTCCGCCTACTGCCGCCCGCTTATCTCCTACTATTTAGAAGGCAAAGCTTCGCCCGAACGGATGAGCTGCCGCAATGAAAGCTTCTATGCGGACAACTCCGCCGAGGTAATATATTCCACCGCTGCAAGCCTTGACCCCAAGGCTAAAAAGGTGAAGCTTGAAAGCGGCGCGGAGCTTGAATATACCAAGCTTTTGATAGCCTCCGGCTCGTCGCCGTTCGTGCCGCCGATGGAGGGGCTTGATACCGTCCCCAACAAAGGCTTCTTTATGACGCTGGATGATGCCTGCGCCCTCGAACGCATGACCGATGAAAGCAGCCATGTGCTGATAATCGGCGCTGGGCTTATCGGGCTTAAATGCGCGGAGGGGTTGGCGGAAAGAGTCAAAAAAATAACCGTCTGCGACTTAGCACAAAAGGTCATGCCCAGCATTTTAGATGATGATGCCGCCGAAGCGGTGAAATCACGCCTTGAAGCCGCAGGAATCGAGCTTATGCTCGGCGATACCGCCGCAAGGTTTGAAGGCTCAAAGGCGATAATGCGCAGCGGCGCCGAGGTAGAATTTGACGTTCTGGTGATAGCTGTAGGCGTCCGCCCGAATATCTCGATATTCAAGAATGCCGGCGGCGAGTGCGGCAGGGCTATAACCGTTGACAGCCATATGCGCACCTCTAATACTGATATTTTCGCCGCGGGCGACTGCACCGAAAGCATTGATATATCCTGCGGCAGCGTTAAGGTGATGGCGCTTATGCCCAACGCCAACATTCAGGGCTTCTGCGCCGGGGTGAACATGGCAGGCGGAGATAAGTCGTTTGAGAACGCCGTTCCCATGAACTCAATAGGTCTGTTCGGCTGCCATGTTATGAGCGCCGGAAGCTACGAGGGCGAGCGCAGGGTAATCAGGACGGATGCAGGTCTGAAGGAGTTCTACATCAAGGATAATCTGCTTAAGGGCTTTATAATAGTAGATGATACCGCCCGCGCGGGCATCTACACTTCACTTATAAGAAACAAAATCCCGCTGGAGGAAGTGGACTTTGAAGCGCTTGCTTCCAAGCCGGAATTTTTCGCCCTTGGACTTGATTACTGCCTTCCCAAGCTGAAAGGAGCGCAATAAAAATGCTGATAAATACTGATACGCTTGACTATAAGGAGCTTAACGCGAAGCTCCGCGCTGCAAACGCCGACTGCGTTGTTACCGGCTGCTTAGGGCAGAGATTCATCGCGGCGGGGTTCTCGAAAAACGTTTTTGACATTGAGGGCATACCCGGCAACGCGCTGGGCGCTTACCTGAACGGCGCGCAGATAATCGTTCACGGAAATGCTCAGGACGCCGTCGGCGATACAATGAACGACGGCAGGATAGTTATATCCGGCTCGGTCGGCGACGCTGTGGGCTATGCCATGCGCGGCGGTGAAATATACGTAAAGGGCAACGCCGGCTATCGCGCGGGCATCCACATGAAGGAGTACAAGGAGAAGAAGCCTGTAATGGTGATTGGCGGAAAGGCGGGAAGCTTTTTAGGCGAGTATCAGGCGGGCGGGCTTATAGTAGTCCTTGGGCTTGATACAAGTGAGCGACCGATTGTGGGCAACTTCCCCTGCACCGGTATGCACGGCGGAAACGTCTTCCTGCGGTGTGCGCCAGAGGAGCTTAAGGCTCTGCCAAAGCAGGTAAACGCGTGCCTTGCAACAGATGAGGATATGCAAAAGGCTCTGCCGTTTATTAAGAACTACTGCGAGCTGTTTGATGTTGATTTTGATGAGGTCATGGCAGGAAAATTCACCGTGATTTCGCCCGACTCCAAGAATCCTTATCGGCAGATGTATGTTACGGCAGCAAGCTGACGGCTCAAACTTTGTAATAGTCGTACTTTTGTTTTGCCGTCAGCAGCCTTTCCTCCGTCGTTGATATTACGTTTGAGAAACAGGCAAGCTTCTGCATATACTTAGCCTTTGTTTGCAATTTCAGGACGGAAACGCCGGACTTTTGTTTATCCTCATTCTTAGTTTGTGCATAGCTGTTTCAGAAACGGCAGTTTGTTCGATATAAACCAGCGTGCCTCCCTCTAAGCTGACTTCCTGCCGCCGCAAACAGCGACCCCACCGATATGTCAATCTCTTGGCGGCAAACCAATCCCGAAAAAATAAAAAAGGAGCACCAATATGCAAAAAATTCACGAAGAATGCGGCGTATTCGGCGTTTATTCACCTGTTGAATCAAACGTCAGCCGCACCGCATATTACGGTCTTTACGCTTTGCAGCACCGCGGTCAGGAAAGCTGCGGCGTTGTCGTCTGTCAGGACGGGCTTTTCTACTCTCACAAGGATTTAGGGCTGGTGGGCGATGTTTTTACCGAGGACGTTCTTTCCGCCCTTCCGCAGGGAAATATGGCTATAGGTCACATCCGCTACGGCACGACCGGCGGCACCAACCGCGCCAACTGCCAGCCGATAGAGGTCAACCATCTTAAAGGCAGGCTCGCCATCGCCCACAACGGCAACCTTTCCAACGCCTTTGAACTAAGGGCTGACCTTGAAATGGGCGGCGCGATATTCCACACCACCTCTGATACCGAAATAATCGCCTACACAATAATTCAGGAGCGTATTTTATGCAATTCCATAGAAAAAGCAGTCTCCAAAGCTGTTGAAAAGCTTGACGGCGCTTACTCGTTGATACTTATGTCGGCGACAAAGCTTATAGCCGTCCGCGATAAGTACGGTTTCCGCCCGCTCTGCTTCGGCAGAACCCCCGACGGCGCATATATCGCAGCTTCCGAGAGCTGTGCGTTATCAGCCGTCGGCGCCGAGTTTATCCGCGATGTTGAGCCGGGGGAAATAGTCGTATTCGACGAAACAGGCGTTCACTCCATCCGCTCCGACTGCTCTCACTGCCGCCGGAGCTTCTGCGCGTTTGAATACATCTACTTTGCCCGCCCCGATTCCTGCATCGAAGGGATAAGCGTGCACGCATCCCGCAAGAAGGCGGGCGAGCTTCTGGCAAAGCGCCACCCTACTCAGGCGGACGTTGTTATCGGCGTGCCCGACAGCGGATTGGATGCCGCCTTGGGATATTCCGCCTGCTCGGGCATCCCCTATGGCATCGGCTTTATAAAGAACAAATACATCGGGCGAACCTTTATCTCGCCGGGGCAGAACGACCGCCACAACCTTGTTAAAATCAAGCTCAGCCCGATAAAGGACACCGTCTGCGGCAAGCGCGTCATTATGATTGACGACTCCATCGTCCGCGGCACCACCAGTGCCCAGATTGTGAAGCTCCTGCGCGAGGCAGGGGCGCGGGAGATCCACGTGCGCATATCCTCGCCGCAGTTTTTAAACCCCTGCTACTACGGCACCGATATCGATTCAAAGGAGAATCTGATTTCCTGCAAGCACCCGCCCGAAGAAGTCGCGCGGATTATCGGCGCAGACAGTCTGGGGTTCTTGTCGCCGGATGACCTTGATTCCATCTGCCCCGGAGTGGGGCTGTGCAAGGCTTGCTTTACAGGGGAGTATCCTACAAGTGTGCCGGAGCATACCGAGAAGGATAGGTTTGAGAGGAAGCTGTCGGAGGCGAAACCGCGCTGAGCGCTGCTGTTTCGGCAAAGGCCACACTTGTGATATTATAGTTTTGAGATATGTACAGCCGTCTGCACATATCTCAATTTTATTTGGGAAGACTATTCTTTTCTTGCTTCAAGCGCGCCGTCCTTTATGGTGACAATCCGGTCATACCTGTCAATAAGCCCGTCCTTGATTCTGTGGGTGACAGTAAGCAGAGTAAGCTCCGGCATTGCCAGCAGCTCGCTTTCTATTTCGTTGGCGGTGGCAATGTCAATCGCGCTGACGCCCTCGTCTAAAATCAGCAGGTTCACTCCCCTTATCAGCGCCCTTGCAAGGGCGATTCGCTGGCGCTGTCCGCCGGAGAGACAGGAGCCGTTCTCGCCGCAGCTGCCGTCAAGCCCTCCCGAAATCGAGGGCAGGAAGCGCTCAACCCCCGAAAGGCTCAGGGCTTTTTGCATGGCATCCTCAGAAAAATCCTCGCCCAGACAGATATTGAAGCGGATAGTATCGTTAAAAATAAACGTGTTCTGATGGATTACGGTAACAAGCTTTCTCAGATTTTCCGGAGCGATATCCCGCAGTTCCCTGCCGTCATACAGAATTTCGCCGGTGTAGCCGGAGTAATTGCCGGTTAAAAGCTTGATAAGTGTGGACTTTCCGCACCCGCTCGGACCTATAAGCGCAAGCTTTTCATTCTTGCGAAGGCGGAAATCGATGCCCCTCAGAACCGGGATATCCTGCTTGTAGCTGAACGATAGATTTTTTACGGATATCTCTCTTTCAAGGCTTGCTTCCGCTGTGCCGGTGAACTCGGTATTTTTGCCGTCTATCAGTCCAAGGGTGAGCTTGATGGTATCCTTGTTGCCCAGAAGCAGGGGCAGAAGCTGGGCATACATAGTCATACAGCCGCTGAAATAGCCGAACAGCGATATAAACATAACCAACGTTCCGACAGAGATATCTCCCCGCACGGCCATGCTTCCCGCAATGAAGAAGTTGATAAACCACGCCGCTTTGTCAAGCACACTGCCGATATTTTCAATCTCGGCAACGGTTATGCCCAACTTTCTGTCAGACCCAGCGACCTCGGCGTTAGCTTTCGCAAACCTTTTCCGTATCGAAGGCAGAACCCCGAGCGAGGATATCACTTCATGCCCGTTTAAGGCTTCTTTAAGGTGCATACTCATAGCGGCGGTGATTTCCACCCGCTCGACCGTCTGTCGCGAGAATCGCCTGTTGAATTTCAGCGGCGGCAGCATGGAAAGCACTCCGCATATGAGCGACGCCGCCGCAAGAATCGGGCTGTAGTAAATCATTATGCCAAGAACCACTATAGCGGTCACGCCGTAGCTCACAAGATACAGAGTCGATTTTGAAAGATTCTGCACCAGCATATTAACGTTGTTTGTGACGTAAGAGGTGTACTGCGCGGTGTCCTTCTCGCCGAAGCGGACGGCGCTTCTTTGCATAATGCCGTCGTAGAGGTCGTTTCGCATGCTCTCGCCGAAGGCGGCGCTGAAGAATCTTTCAGATATTCCGCTGATGAGGGCGCACAAGGCCATCCCCATAACTATTGCGCCGGCTATCCACAAAAATCCCAAAAAGCCCTGCATATCGCCGCTGATGATGAGGTCTATCATCCTCTGCTCCATGATTGCCGATATCGGGGTGAGCATCTGCGAGATTATCGAGAAGGTAAGCCCCAGCGCGACAAGGAAAAAGTGCTTTCTGTAATACCTCAGCATGGCTGTTCCCCCTTTTCGGCGCTGTTGTCGGATGGCTTGGCGGTGCGGCTGTCCGAGATTATTTTCATAAAGGACTTGTGCTCCGCCACCAGCTTTGCCGAAATCAGCAGAGGCATGGCGGCGCAGGAGGGATTCGCAGGGTTCACGCTGTAGGCATTGATGGCGCCGCCCTCGGTTTCAAGCTGTAACTGCTCGGCAAGGTTAAGCTCGGTAAATTGTTTAAGAATACTTTCCGCCGCGTCAACGGGCATACCGGTAAGCTTTGCAAGTGCCCCGGCGGTGCGGTATTTGGGGGCTTCTCCGTATAAGCTCGAAAGCATATTAAGCGCACCAACGCCGGACAAAACCGCAAAAAGCCTGCTTACACGTTCATCACATTTAATAAGCCCGCCGAGACCGCTTTCGTCGCTCTGTGCAGCGAAGATATAGTATGCCCCGCCGGAGCAGACTGCACTGGCAATACCGCTGTTGTCGATATAGTTTGCCTCGCTGTCACGCTTTTCAAAGTCAACTATGTCGTTGATTTGGTCTACACATCCAATAATCATTGCCCTGCGTGCAAGCGT
>CALDFS010000135.1 GCA_937942105.1 uncultured Ruminococcus sp.
CCGACCTTGACGGCTATTTTACGAAGCTTATCATCGTTCAAATTCTTTTTAAGAAGTATGTTAAGGATTCTTAAAACCGCCGCGCCGTCCGCCGATCCGCCGCCAAGACCAGCCATCGACGGTATATGCTTTTCGATGTATATATCAGCACCTACCGCCTTATTCCCTACGGCTTCAAAGAACAGCTCAGCCGCCTTGAAGCAGGTATTGCGCTCATCTGTGGGGACTGCGGTATCATCACAGAAAATATGGATTCCGGGACGGTCGCCAAGAGTTACCGTAACAGTGTCGCACAGCGATACCGTCTGCATCACTGTCCTAAGTGAATGATAGCCGTTTGGCAGTTTGCCGGTAACATCCAAGGTGAGATTTATTTTAGCATAAGCCTTCTGCGAAAGACTATTCATTTTCTTTAAGCTCCGAAATAAATTCACGGATTCGCTTTATAGCTTCCATAAGGTGCTTGATTGAATAAGCATAGGAAACGCGAACATATCCCTCGCCGCAGTCGCCGAAGGCTGTTCCGGGGATTACCGCTACGCGCTTGCCATAAAGAAGCTTTTCGCAGAATTCTTCACTTTTAAGACCTGTTGATTTTATGCATGGAAAGACGTAAAACGCGCCCTCGGGGGTGAAGCAGTCAAGTCCAAGCTCGTTAAAGGCGTTGACAAGATACCGCCTGCGCATATCGTATTCTGAATTCATCCGTCTTACATCATCTTCGCAGGTGGTCATTGCCTCTATTGCCGCGTACTGGCTCACTGTCGGCGCGGACATTATGCCATACTGATGTATTTTAAGCGCATGACGTATGATCTCATTCGGACCGCAGAGGTAGCCAAGCCGCCATCCTGTCATTGAAAATGCCTTTGAATAGCCGTTTACATAGATTGTGCGTTCACGCATACCATCAAGTGAGATAATTGAAAAATGCTCTCTGCCATAGGTAAGCTCGGCGTATATTTCGTCTGTAAGAACAGCTATATTTGTACCTCTTAAAATTTCGGCGATAGGCTCCAAATCCTCACGCGTCATTATAGCACCTGTGGGGTTATTGGGGAAAGGAAGAACCAAAAGCTTCGTTCTTGGCGTGATGGCTGCTTTAAGAGCCTCCGGCATGAGCTTGAAATTATCCTCAGCCTTGGTTTCAATGATAACCGGAGTTCCGCCTGCAAGCTTTACAATAGGCTTATAGCAGACAAAAGAGGGTTCGGGGATGATGACCTCGTCCCCCGGCTCTACCAATGTCCTTACAGTAAGGTCGATAGCCTCGGAACCGCCGACGGTTACTATTATTTCCTTTGCAGGGTCATATTCAACGCCGGTTCTTTTAGCTGTGTATTCCGATATTGTCTTTCTGAGCTTGATAAGACCGGCATTTGCGGTGTAAACGGTTTTGCCGCGCTCAAGAGCAAGTATCGCTGCACGCCTTATCGGCCAGGGCGTATAAAAATCAGGCTCGCCGATTCCCAAAGAAATTACATCGTCAAGCGTTGCGGCAATATCAAAGTATTTGCGTATGCCGGAGGGCTTGATTTCGGAAGCGGTCCTGCCGAGAAGTGAATTATAGTCAATCATTTTATGATACTATTCCTTTCCGCGTTCATCGGGCGATTCTTCAACAAGCAGAATGCCGTTTTCCTTGTATTTCTGAAGGAAGAAGTGTGTGGAGGTGGATATAACGCCGTCGATAGTTGCAAGCCTTTGCGCAACGAACATTGAAACTTCCTTGATATTGCGGCATCTTACAGTGACTGCAAGGTCGTATCCGCCTGACATCAGCGAGATGCTTTCAACCTCGTCATATTCTGCGATATGGCGGGCTATTTCATCATATCCCACCTGAGCCTTGGGGGTTACGGAAAGCTCTATATATGCTGTAATACTGTCCTTATCGGTCATTTCTTCGTCAACAATAGCAGTATAGCCCTTTATTACTCCGCTCTTTTCAAGCGCTTCGATTTCGTTTTCTATGGCGGTTTCGGTTACTCCAAGCATGGTTGCTAGGTCGGCGTTTGATAAGCGGGCATTTGATTTTAATAGCCTAATAAGCTGTGTCATGGTATCAATCCTTTATATAAATATTTCATATACTTATTTCAGGCTAAAAATGTACCAAAAAACAGGTGCAAAATCCCATAATATAGCGGTTTTGTGCCTGTTTTTTGGAATCATTTTAGGCTGAAATTAGTATTTTTATTATAGCATTAAAGCGAACGCAAGTCAACGATTTTTTGCTGTTTTGCATAAATTTTTTGATTATGATTTGTCAGGTGTTACTATCAAGCGCAAACAATTCATCCGAAAGGCGTATCATCATATCCATATCGAGTTCCTCCGGGCGGGCGGATGGCTTGATCCCGGCGCGAATCATGGCGGCTTCAAGAGCCAGCTTATCCATCCCCATAGAGCCGCTTACGCAGTTTAAAAGAGTCTTTCTTCTCTGCGAGAACATCCCACGGACAAGTCTGAAAAAAAAATCCTCATCCTTGACCTTAGGGGTATCTGAGCGGATATCGAACCGCACAACGCAGCTGTCAACGTTGGGAGCTGGCATAAAGCTCCCTCTTGAAACGTTGAAGAGAATTTTTGCGTCCGAGTAGTAGTTGACTGCTACTGTAACAGCGCCGGCTTCACGGGTTCCCAAGGGTGCGCAAAGCCTTACTCCTGCTTCCTTCTGAACCATTGCGGTTATGGATTTTATCGGCAGGACTGCAAAAGTGCCATAATAATCGGTGAGGTTATATAATACGGCAGGTTTGCGCATACCGCAACTTCAAGCCCGGAAAATTCCTCTTCAATCAGCTTTTTTAAATCAAGCTTCAAGATATCTCCGCTGATAATTTTGACGTTTTTATGCTCCGACAGTGTCTCACCAAGAACAGGTATCAGGCGGTCGTCTATCTCAACCGCTGCTACCTTATCCGCACGTTTTGCAAGCTCATTTGTTAAAACACCTATACCCGGACCGATTTCAAGTATGCCAAAGCCGGGGGCGTCATTGCCCATCTCGGCAATTTTAGGGCAGACTGTTGGATTTATCAAAAAATTCTGACCCAGCTTTTTTGAAAAGGTAAATCCATGCCTTGATAGTATTTCTTTGATAACTCCAATGTTTGATAGATTATCCATGCTTATATATTATCTCCGTAAAGTTTTTCTTGTATTATAGCACCATTCGGCGATTCAAGTCAATATGTATATTTCTAAGATTCAGTGTTAAGAATAATAGAAAAAGAAAGGTGTGCACAATGTCAGCATTAACCGATATTATCATCTCTCAGAATCTTAAATCATCAGAATTTTCCAAGGAGCTTTCCCCGAAGGAGATGCATGAGATATTGAAGCAGCGTCACTCCATAGGAAAGCAGGATGACAAGCAGAATCATGATGTAAAGGTGAAATAACAAAAAGTCCCTGAAATCAATCGTTTCAGGGACTTTTACAATGGATTGGATTACTTTATCATGGAAGCAACTTCATCAGCGAAGTTGTCAGCCTTCTTTGTTATGCCTTCGCCTCTTTCAAAGCGGACATAATCTACAACCTTGATCGAACCGCCGAGATCCTTAGCGCACTTCTCAACATACTTGCCGACAGTGAAATCGCCATCCTTGACGAACTCCTGATCAACAAGGCAATTCTCGGAATAATACTTTCCGACCTTGCCTTCAACGATCTTGTGAAGAACAGCTTCGGGCTTGCCCTTCATCTTGGGATCCTCAGCCATCTGAGAAAGCATGATTTCCTTTTCCTTAGCAAGAACATCAGAAGGAACCTTGGTTCTATCGAGGTAAGCAGGGTTCATAGCGGCGATCTGCAGTGCGCAGTCCTTACCGCAGTCATAAGCCTTGTCGCCAAGGTCGGTATCGAGCTTAACCATAACGCCGATTCTGCCTTCACCATGAACATAGGAAACAAGTGTTCCCTCCATTCTTACGAATCTGCGAATCTGGATATTCTCTCTTATCTGTAAGAATACTTCCTGAAGCTCTTCCTCAACGGTCTTATCAGAGCCGCTTGCCTTGCAGGCCTTAAGAGCCTCAACATCGGCAGGGTTAGCTTCTATTATAGTCTTTGCAACGAGGTCTACAAAGCTCTTGAACTGAGCGGTATTAGCAACGAAGTCAGTCTCGGAGTTAACCTCAACAACTACGCCAACGTTTCCTTCAACGACAGAAGCAACGATGCCTTCTGCGGCAACTCTTCCTGCCTTCTTAGCCTGGGTTGCAAGACCCTTTTCTCTTAAAATAACTATAGCCTTTTCAACATCGCCCTCAGCCTCAACCAATGCCTTTTTGCAGTCCATCATTCCGACGCCTGTTCTTTCGCGGAGAGAAGCAACGTCCTTAGCGGTAATATTAGCCATATTATTACAATCCTTTCATAAATCGTTATCGAACCAAGGGCAGGTTTTGCCCTGCCCTGTTATATTATAATTACTCCTCAGCAGGAGCTTCCTGCGCTGCCTCAGCGGCAGCTTCTTCAGCGGCGGTCTCGCCCTGTCTGCCTTCGATGATAGCGTCAGCCATAGCGCCGGAGATTAGCTTAACTGCTCTTATAGCGTCGTCATTGCCGGGGATAACATAGTCAACCTCGTCAGGGTCGCAGTTGGTATCTACGATAGCAACTATCGGAATACCGAGCTTCTTTGCTTCGGAAACTGCAATCTTCTCTCTCTTGGGGTCTACGATAAACAGAGCTGCGGGGAGCTTCTGCATATTCTTGATACCGCCGAGATACTTTTCAAGCTTCTCGATTTCAAGGGTGAGCTGAGCAACTTCCTTCTTGGGGAGAAGGTCAAAGGTGCCGTCCTCCGCCATCTTGTGGAGCTGTTCAAGACGGGAAACTCTGGTCTGAATAGTCTTGAAATTGGTCATCATACCGCCGAGCCATCTTGCGTTTACGTAATGAGCGTTGGCGCGAAGAGCCTCTTCCTTGATGTTATCGCCAGCCTGCTTCTTGGTACCTACGAACAGTACCTCGCCGTCCTCTTCGGAAACCTGCTTGATGAAAGCGTATGCTTCGTCGAGCTTCTTAACGGTCTTCTGAAGGTCGATAATGTAAATTCCGTTTCTTTCTGTGAAGATGTACGGAGCCATCTTCGGGTTCCATCTTCTTGTCTGGTGACCAAAATGTACACCTGCTTCA
>CALDFS010000136.1 GCA_937942105.1 uncultured Ruminococcus sp.
ACAAGCTTATTCGGCTTCACGTTATAGCGGATTCCGACACCGAATATTCACAGCAGATAAAGCTGAAGGTGAGGGATGAAGCGCTTAACTACGTCTGCAAGCTTACTAAGGATTGCTTATCAAAGACCGAGGCACAGGAAGTGATTATGCGGAATATTGACAGTATAAAGGATATCTCCGAAAAAGCCCTGCGAGAAAACGGCTGTAATCTGGGCGTTGATGTATCCTACGAAAAAACGCTTGTAGACCGCCGCGAGTACGACGGCTTCACCCTTCCGCAGGGGATATACAGCGCCCTCTGCATAAGAATCGGCGAAGCTGAGGGCAAAAACTGGTGGTGCATTCTGTATCCGTCGCTCTGCGTTTCAAGCGCTGTGGATATCGAAGAATCGGGGAATTTCAGCGAAGAAGAGCTTATCGTAATCAAAGAGCCTGAAAAGGTGAAATATAAGCTTGCCCTGTTCGAGCTTTTTGAAAAGCTCATCTCAAAAATAAATGGTCTTGACTCGCTACATCGGTGATTGACTTAATCGGAATATGGGTGTAAAATAAGCATATCGGCCGACTGCTATAACGGCGGTCGGCAAATAAGCTTTTTGGAGATACAGCCATGCTAAGACTTGTTTTGGGCGGCTCGCCCGATGAAAAACTGAATATGTATTCCAACGAAATAAGCGCTCTTGTGCGTGATGGCAGGCAGGTCATATGCATAGTGCCGGATCAGTTTTCGTTCGAGTTTGATAAGATACTCTATTCGGTGCTGGGCGCGCGCGACTTCAACATGGTAAGCGTGCTAAGCTTCAAGAAGCTTTCCGAAAGCCTTATATCCGCCTTCGGTACTGATAAGGGAATTCTTGCACGCCCCGAGGAAAGAGCTGCACTGATATACCTTGCTTTAAGAAGAGTAAAACAGTCCAAAAAGCTCAGAATCCTTGCAAGGGCGGTGGAGCGCCCTGCGTTTATACCGGAAATAGAAAGCATAATCGATTCAATAATCCGTGCCCAGCTCACAGCTGATGATTTAAGAGCCTGTGCCGAAAAGCTGAGCGGAGCCTTAAGCTCGAAGCTTGAAGATGTTGCGGATATATTTGAAGCCTATACGGCGGTGCTGTCTGAGCGCGGCTTACGGGATGAAAGCTCGATAGTTTCGCTCGGCTCGGCGATTGCAGAAAAAACAGAGTATTTTCGGAATAAATATGTTTATGCTGACCGCTTTGACAGCTACTCGCAGGATGAGCTGAGTTTGCTTGAACAGGCGGTGATATTAGCGCGCTCGGTATCGGTATCGGTCACGCTGCCGAAGGATTATAAGCCGTCCGCAGCATCACCATATGCCGTTGCCGCCGATACTCAGAAAAAGCTTGCGGGGCTTGCCGCCAAGAATAATACCCGCCTTGTATACAGCTATTGCCGCGAAGCAGTTAAGCCGCAGGGGCTTGAATATCTGAAAAAGCTGTTATCCGGCGAAGAAAAGAACCGCCGACCGATAACGGATGGAAGCGTTGCGGTAATATCAGCCCCGGCGGTTTATGAGGAAGCGGATTTCGTTGCCGCCGAGATACGCAGGCTTGTCTCCGATGGCAGATTTACATATAACGATATCGCCGTTATAACAAGGGATATGTCCTCCTACCAGACCGCGCTTGAATCTGCATTTGAAAGGTTTGACGTGCCATATTATATCGACTCAAAGCAGCGGGCGGCGGATATGTCGGTAATAATCTTTGCGCTGAACGCGATTGACGCGGCATCCGGGCGGAAGCTGTCCTCAGAAAAGCTGTTAAGGCTTATGCGCTCTCCTTTTTCGGGATATGCCGAGGAGGAAATCTCCGCAATTGAGGATTACTGTGTTCGCTGGAATGTTGACGGCGATATGTGGATGGCTGAGTTTACCGTCGGCGGTGAGGATGTACCTCTCGATATGTTAAATGATATCAGACAAAGGCTTGTCTCCCCGCTGATAAGACTTAGGGAGGACTGCTTCCGAACCGATGCCAAGGGCATAAGCATAGCCTTCAATAAGTATATAGAAAGCAGCGGTCTTGCGGAGAATGCGGCTAAGATAATAAATGACTGCGCCGACCCGGACGAGAGACTAGAAGCCGCCAGAGCCTTTAAGCAGCTTTGGAACGCTCTGATGTCTGCGGTCACGGCGGTGTATACAACCGTCGGCGATACTGAAATAACCTTAAAAGAGTTCGGCGAGCTTTTAAGGCTGATTCTTTCAGGTACTTCTATATCAAACCCGCCGCAGAAGCTTTCCTGCGTCATGGTTTATGACGCGGCAAGGTCTGTTATCGCTTCGCCCAAGGCTGCATTTGTGGTCGGGGTTAACGATTCACGCTTCCCGCTGGACTCTAAAAAGACCGGAATTTTCAGCGGAAAGGATTCCGCCGCAATGGAAGCCTACGGCATAAGCTTTGATATGGGCGATCTTGAACGCCTTGATTCCGAAAGGTGCGACTGCTTCCGTGCATTGACATGTGCAGGCGAAAAGCTTTACATATCATATTCCGAAGCTGACCCTACCGGAAAGGCTCTGCGCCCGTCATTTTACGTAAATAAGCTGTCTGCCGGTGCTTGTATTAAGGCTGTAAAGTCTTTTAACTTGCCAATTGAGCTGTATTCGTCTACCCCGGCGGCGGCATATTACCGACTTGCGGTTGAGCGAAACGGCAGCCCCGGCGAGCTTGAATCGCTTAAAAAAGCGCTTTTCGCCGTCCCCGAATATGCAGGTAAGCTAAGGGCAGTCAGCACATATGGCAGGGAAACCGTCCGCCAGCTGTCGCCGGGTATCGCTAAAAGGCTGTTTGCCCCGCGGGATATCAACATCACCGCCAGCAGGATAGACGTTTATAATAAGTGCAATTTTGAGTATTTCATGCGATACGGTCTGGATATCAAGAAGATATCCCCGGTGGCAGTAGACCCTGCTGGCAGGGGAAACGTTATGCACTATGTCTTCCAGATGGTTTTGGAGAGATTCGGCACGGGCTTCGAGCGCGTCACCGATGATGAGCTGAAGACCCTGATAGCCGAGCTTTTAGAGCGGTACAAGCAGGAAACCCTCGGCGGAGACTTCGGAAAGACCGCCGTTTTCAAAGCCGATTACGCCCGCCTTGCTGATGCCTGCCTTGAAATCCTTGTGAACATCCGTGAGGAATATAAGGTATCAAAATTCCGCCCCGAAAGATATGAATACAACCTTTCAAGGCAGGACGGCGGAAGCGTTCTCAGCGTTTCCGTAAACAGGGATCTAAAAATATACATACGCGGAATAGTTGACCGCGTGGATACATATACCTCGCCGGACGGCTCTGAATATATAAGGATAGTAGACTATAAAACCGGTCCCAAGGAGCTTAGATTTGAGGATCTGTATAACGGTCTGAATCTACAGATGCTTCTGTATATGATAGCTT
>CALDFS010000137.1 GCA_937942105.1 uncultured Ruminococcus sp.
GGGCCTCATCATCATCGACTTCTGGGCCGAGTGGTGCCAGCCGTGCAAGATGATGGCGCCTGTCTTTGCCGAGCTCAACGGGGAAGAGGACAAGGTCAAGTTCTGCAAGGTCAACGTCGACGAGCAGCCGAACCTCGCTTCGATGTTCGGTATCGACTCCATCCCGACGCTCGCCGTCGTGCAGGACCGCCACACGCTCACCGGCTCGGTCGGTCTGCGCAGCAAGGAAGAGATCAAGGCCATGCTTGATGGCTGCAAGTGAGGGAAGACGATGAAGATTCGCTACAACGAGGATGCGGAGGTCGTCGCGCGTCTGCGCGAGGCGCTGCTGAAGAAGGGACTTTACTGCCCCTGCCGGCTGCAGAAGATCGAGGATAACGTGTGCATGTGCCGCGAGTTCCGCGAGCAGATAGCCGACCCCGATTTCGAGGGCTTCTGCCATTGCAGGCTGTACTACAAGGAAAAGTAAACGAAAGGAGAATGTTAAATGATAACAGCATTGACTAATGATAACTACGCGCGGGAGGTTATGAAGTCAGACAAGCCTGTGCTTATAGACTTCTGGGCGGAATGGTGCGGTCCCTGCAAAATGATGTCTGAGGTGGTGGACGATATCGCCCAGAGCCGCTCGGATATAAAGGTCTGCAAGGTCAACGTAGATGATGAGCGGGATATGGCAATAAAGTTCGGAATAGACGCTATTCCCACAATAATCCTTATCCGCGATGGCAGCACCGCAGCCGAATCCGTCGGTTATATGCCCAAGGACGAGCTGCTTGCCAAGCTGGGACTGTGATTGAATACTGCTCTGAGCCGGTTAAATGCCGGCTCTTTTTTTCGTGCTGTCGGTTTATACAAAAGGCGGGGCAGACAGTGCTCCATCTTTAGCAGGTCTACAAAAATGCGCAAAGCTATTGACGTTTATATTAAGGCGGAGTAAAATATACTCTGCAATAGTATGTTACATAATTATATTATAGGAGTGCGATATAATGACGCTGAAGGATGTTTCCATCGGCAAAACCGTCAAGGTTTTGAAGCTTAACGGCGAGGGCGCTTTAAGGCGCAGGATAATGGATATGGGAATCACTAAGGGAGTTAAGATAACCGTTAGAAAGGTTGCGCCATTGGGCGACCCATTGGAGCTTACAGTTCGCGGGTATGAGCTTTCCCTGCGCAAATCCGACGCTGAGCTTATCGAGGTCATGGAAGATAAATAATCTAATCTTTACATAAAAGGAAGAATCAATTATGGGCTATACAATTGCTCTTGCGGGCAATCCCAACTGCGGAAAAACCACTGTGTTCAACGCTCTTACCGGATCCAACCAATTTGTAGGAAACTGGCCGGGCGTTACCGTTGAAAAGAAAGAGGGCAGACTAAAGGCGCACGACGACATAACCATTGCCGACCTGCCGGGTATATATTCCCTTTCGCCATATACGCCCGAGGAGGTAGTTGCAAGGCGGTATCTTGTGGACGAGCGCCCCGACGCGATACTGAATATTATCGACGGCACAAACATTGAGCGCAACCTTTACCTTACCACACA
>CALDFS010000138.1 GCA_937942105.1 uncultured Ruminococcus sp.
GGGACTTCAAGGTCTCCATGCTGCTTGTAGTATTCAAGTGCCGCAGAATAGTTTCTTTCCCAGATGTAGTCCGGCTGGCTCCAAATCATGCCGATTTCGTCCAGCTGTTTTACTCTCTCTTCAGTAAGATACGAGCTTCGCAGACCGTTCTTTCGGCAGGTTCTAATTCCCGCAAGCCAGCTTCCAAGGCGGATACCGTCCGACGTGACGTACTGCGTTTTTATATCTAAATTTCCGTTGTTGTCGTAATATTTTTGCGCGGCAGAGAAGTATTTCTCCCAGGATATATCCGAGACGCTCTGCCATCTCATGCCGATTGAATCAAGCTTGGCTATGCGCTCCTCGCTGATGGTTCCGAACTGCTCGCCTGCCCTGATTTTTCTTTGGGTGCAGAGCCAACTGCCCAAAGAGTAGCCGTCAGGAGTCTTATACCGTCTCTCAACTTCCAAGTTGCCGTGCTGAGTGTAATACTCCTTAGCCTTCTGGAACATCTGCTCCCATGAGGCAGTCAGGGTGTCCTCCAGCCTCTCGAAAAGACTTCTTACGTCCTTTGCCTCGTCGATTATCTCAAAGCTGTCGGTAACAATCTCGTCGGCATCGCCCAAATCTCGGTAATATACCACCGCCGAGCGCATTTCCTCTTCGATTGCGCCAACGCTGTAGAGGTTTTCAAAGTTGTTGACTATATCAAAGATAATGGGCGCACGGTCAATCTCGAAAGACTTTCCCGCCGAAAGCGCTCTGCCGATTTGCTGTTTATATATAATAGGAGATGTTGTCGGGCGGAACAGTATCACTCCTGATATGCCGCCGACGTGCACTCCCTCGTTAAGGGCATCTATACAGAAAAGAAGGCGGAGATGCGCGTTGCTGTTGTCGTTTTTGAAAGCCTTGAAGGATTCGTCTGAGCTTGGGTCGCTTGAATATACTGAGTAGATGCTCGGGTTCGGGTCAACCTGCGCGAACCACTCCCCCGCCTTGGAAATACAGCTTTGCATATTTTGATAGTCGGAGCAGAAGACAATGTACTTGCCGGTTTTGTCGCTCATGTGGCGTGCAAAGACCTTTTCAAGACCTTCTGCCTTTTCAAGAGTGCGTTTCAAAGCTTCAAAGTATCTCTCAGCAGCTGAGAAGCAGGGCTTTCCCTTTGCTCTTTCCAAGCGCGAAGCGTATTTTTCAAGCTCGTTCTGATATGAATACAAAGAAACAACATATTTAGGAGCCGCAAGGATTCCCCTTGCTATAGCCTCGCCCAAAGACATTTCGCTGGCGATATTGCCCTCGAAAAGCTCATCTGCCATGTCTCTTTGATTGTCCAGATACCTTATATTCGTCGCCGAAAGACCCAGAACCGGGACGGTTGAATGGCTATGCAGGAGCCTGTTAACTCCCTCTCCCCACATTTTTGCTCCGCAGCGGTGGAATTCGTCCAAGACTATATACCCGCAGTCGAGTTCGGATATCTCCTCATCGGTCATGAGCATAAGCTTGGCATATGTCAGAAAGATTATGTTTTCCGGGATATATCCGCAGGCATCCTTTAAGTTTTCAAGCTGAGTTGTGAAGATGTATTCAGACGGCGAAAGCCAGACTATGTTTTCCTCGGGATTATCCTCGCACAGCTTGAAGCCGATGAAGGATTTACCGGTGCCGGTGGGGTGGATTACCGCAGCCTTGCCCGCTTCCGACAGCATTTTTACTGCCGATTCGTAGGCTATTCGGTTGTGAGCGAACAATTCAATCATCCTTCACACCTCCGACTGGTAAGTAAAGCACACTTTAATTAACACAACATAAATCAACGAAATTCGGCGATTTTTCCGGCATAATCACCGAATTTTCTGTCTTTTATTATACATCATTGCCTGTTTTATGTCAAGACACAATTGTTAATTAAAGTGTACCTTTTTTTACAGCAAAGATTGTTATATTTCACCAAATACTGAGGTTGGATATAAAAATAAGCACATCGGGTTGTGGTTCCGATGTGCTTTTTATTTTTTATGGATATGATTTTTTGGAAGTGGAAGTCGGGAATAAACTAACTGTATCCGCTATATGATGAACATTGCTCTCATTTTAAATATAATACCTTTATTGCAATTCGATATATAACAATCGTTGTGTCTATAGCCATATCAAAGCCGTCAAAGGCACTCAACAGCCACACTTTAACTGATATTTATATAATCTTTATACAATCTTCATAAAACCAAAATAATTATCTGATATAATCGTTTATGAAAGGATGGCGATATTTATGGTTAACGTTAAAGGCAGATGGGCACTGATTACCGGCGCAAGCAGAGGAATAGGATATCTTACGGCAAAATTCATGGCATCACAGGGTTGTAACCTGATTCTTCACAGCAGGACTATGGAGCATTCCGAGCAAGTTGCAGCTGAGGTCAGAGAAATGGGCGTTTCGGCGTATGCCGTTTACGCGGAGCTTTCCGACCTTGACGCGGTTAAGAAGATGCTTTCGGATATCGACGCTATTGGCGTAAGGATTGACATTGTTATGAACAATGCAGGGCTTCAAATCGCTTACAGAACCGATTATTACTCGACACCCGTATCCGACTACACCGAAAGTTTCAAGATAAACACCATTGCCCCCGCAATGATATGCTATCACTTCATGCCGAAGATGATTGAAGCGGGCTTCGGAAGAATCATCAATACAACCAGCGGAATCGCTCTTGAACCCGAACAGGCAGGATATTCCGCTTCAAAGGCGGCTCTTGACAAGATAACCATCGACCTTGGCTCTAAGGTTGAGGGCACCGACGTCATGATAAATCTCACCGACCCCGGATGGTGCAGAACCGACCTTGGCTGACCTCATGCACCCAACGCTCCCGAAAGCGCTATCCCCGGAATCGCGGTTGGCGCGTTTGTTGACGATAAGAAGTCGGGAAGATATCTAAACGCTCCGCACTTTACCGGCATGACCATCGAGGAAGCTGTCAAGAAGGCAGAAGCGCAGTTCGACAGCCCTTACAGGAAATAAGCCAAGCTAAATGAATCTCTCGTAAAACAACAAAGTCCCGCATAAATGATGCTTGTCATTTGTGCGGGACGGTTTTATCTATGAAACTAAATTTATCAGATATGCGCCTTTGCGGCAATCTCGTATATCTTTGTTATGTCATCGGAAGAGAGCCTTACAAAGCCCCATGTTCTTCCGCCGCCTACACCCTGCTTTTCAACAAGGAGCGGGATATCCTCCTCTTTCGCGCCAAGCTCGGCAAGGTTTATGGGAAGTCCGATATCATGAAGGAAGCGCCTGAACCGGCGGATACCCTCACGCGCAGTTTCCGATGGGTTATGATAGTTCATCTCGCAGCCCCATACTCTTACCGCCATCTGAGCAAATCTCATAACGTCATGATCCATTACAAACTCCATCCACGATGGCATGATGACCGCAAGACCCGCACCGTGCGCACAGTCATAAAGACCTGAAAGCTCATGCTCGATGCTGTGGCTGTTCCAGTCCTGCGACCTTCCTACGCCCACGATATTGTTGTGAGCGACCATTCCTGCCCACATTACATTCGCCCTTGCGTCGTAGTTATCCGGCTCGGCAACCGCTCTCGGAGCTTCCTTTATCATAGTCAGAAGGACAGCCTCGCAAAGCCTGTCTGTCACCTCAACCTCGGTGGTGTTGGTGAAATATCTCTCGAAAACGTGAGCCATGATGTCCGCCGCGCCGCAGGCTGTCTGATATGCCGGCAGAGTGCAGGTGAGCTGAGGGTTCAGCACCGAGAATTTCGGACGGAGATGCTCCGAACCCGCTCCCCTCTTAACCATTCCGTCTTCCTTTGTGATGACCGAATCACCCGAGCCTTCGCTTCCTGCAGCGGCAATGGTGAGAACCGTTCCGACCGGGACGGCGGATTTTATCCCGGCCTTGCCAGAATAGAAGTCCCAGAAGTCGCCGTCATACTTAACACCTGCGGCAATTGCCTTTGCGCTGTCGATAGCAGAACCGCCGCCAACGGCAAGGATGAAGTCTACCCCGCTCTCGCGGCAGAGCTTTATTCCCTCGTATACCAAAGTATCGCGGGGATTCGGCTTCACTCCGCCCAAAGTGACATACTCAACGCCTTCCTTTTCAAGAGAGGCGCACACCCTGTCTATAAGTCCCGATCTGACTGCCGAGCCCGAGCCGTAATGGACGAGCACCTTTGAGCCGCCGTGCTTCTTTACGTAAAATCCGCACTCATTTTCTCTGTCTTTGCCGAAAACAAATTCCGTGGGGCTGTAGAAATTGAAATTATCCATATGAATATCTCCTTCCGATAAATCATGCCGCATTTTTTTGCGAATAAATAGTTTTTTGCAACTATATCATTAGTTATTTATATCACTCTGCGGCGCTTGACGATATACTTAAACTATGATAGAATATTTATATACTCTATCAATCTAAATTATATAGTATGCAGGTTTCAAATGCAATAGGTTAAGCGCATTTTACCATTCGTCAAATATTTTTTTACTACTCTTTTAAGAAAGGACGGTAACATCATGAAAGTATTATTCATCGGCGGAACAGGCACTATCAGCACGGCAATATCAAAGGAGCTTATCTGCAAAGGCTGTGAGCTTTATATCCTCAACCGAGGCTTGCGGAACGATATCCTCGGAGACGGTGCGCATTTCATCAAGGCGGATATCAACAACGAAGCGGAAGCTGCGGCGGCGCTTGACGGCATGAGCTTTGATGTCGTATGCGATTTTATCGGATTCGTCCCCGCTCAGCTTGAACGCGATTACAGGCTGTTCAACGGCAAGACTAAGCAGTTTATGTATATCAGCTCGGCATCAGCCTATCACAAGCCGGTCAGAAGCTACATCATCAACGAAGGCATCGCCCTTGCTAATCCATACTGGGAATACTCCCGCAACAAAATTGCCTGCGAGGAGTTTCTTATGAAGATGTACCGCGAAAACGGCTTCCCTGTCACCATCATTCGCCCAAGCCATACATATGATGAGCGCTCCGTCCCGACGGGTGTTCACGGCAACGGCGGAAGCTGGCAGGTGTTGAAAAGGATGATTGAGGGCAAACTGGTTATCATCCACGGCGATGGAACATCGCTTTGGACTATCACCCACAACAGCGATTTTGCCAAGGGCTTTATCGGGCTGATGGGCAATCCCCACGCCATCGGCGAGGCTTTTCAGATTACCTGCGACGAGTCGCTTACTTGGAATCAGATATATCAGATAATTGCGGACTGCCTGGGCGTGGAGCTTAAGCCCTACTATGTTTCCTCAACGTTTTTGGCGGACGTCAGCGACTATGATTTTACAGGCGGACTTATCGGCGACAAGGCAAACACCGTTGTGTTTGACAACCGGAAGCTGAAGGAAGCCGTCCCGGGATTTGTTCCTACCGTCAGAGCTGAGGAAGGTATCAGAAGGACGGTTGAATACGTGCTTTCTCACAAGGAATGTCAGAACGAAGACCCTGAATTTGACGCTTGGTGCGATAGGGTTATCGATGCGCTTGAAGCGGCTAAGAAAGCAATCAGAGAATAAGGCGGACACACTATATATATAATGCGCAATATCTCCCTCCACCGTTTGGCAGAGGGAGATATTGTTTTGTCTGAATCCGCTTGGAACTGCGATTATCTCAGTATTCTATATTGATAACCATTCCCGATTCGGCGGAAATCCTGTTGGTGTATTTTTCCGCGCCGCCGGGAGTGGTTGTAACCACTTCATATATCGGCAGCTCGCCGGATTCGTCGAGCGTGCAGCTTACAACGGTATAGAAATTCTTCAATCCGCCGACCGCTATCTCCTTGGCTATCTCTTCGGAGATATATTTGCCGGTTTTGGTTGTCTTGACCAACTCAAAATCTATATATCTTCTTATGTTTGACGGGTTATGCGCGTCCGCATAGACATCCGATGTAAATACGGTAACGCTGTCAACAGCAGTAATATGATAGCAGGTAACCGGATATTCGCCCTCTGTTTCCTCTGCTTCAACCGACACCTTCATGTTGCTTCTTTGGTAGCCGTAAGTCTCTAAGTGGCTAAACAATATATCTATAGCCTCCTGCTCGGTCAGGAGCGTGATGGTAATCGGTCCGTAGTCACCCTTATCGTCATATATATGACCTCTGCCAATGCCGGTGCAGCCGTCGATATAGAAATCCCAGAAAACATTCTTATGCACTTTAGAGCTGTACACGATTACCGAAACGGTGTATAGCTTCTTGTCGCTGTCATAGCTTACTTCACAGCTCTCCACATCGTCAACGCTCTGCACGGGAATCTGAACAAGTGCGTTTTTGATTGCCGTCTCCTCGGGTATGATAGGGTAATCATTTTGTGAGTGAGGCTTTTGGGTCTTAGCGGCGATTATATCACTGCTGGCGTAATAGCTTCTTTTCATAACATACCAGTAATCTGTATCGCCGACGATGAAACGAACATGGGTGTAATCTAAGGACTTTTCGTCCTCAATCTCTAAGTTTTCAAACTCTGACTTATCCACGCTCATATCATCGGAAATTTTATCAAGCAGCTCATCATCGGTTCTGAAAAGCGGCGGGTCTTCCTCGAAAACATTAACCTGTACAAAGGCGGTGTTTGCCTCCTTACCCGGAGTGTTATCGCGGATTGTAAGGAAGTAAACCGGCTGATTGCCGTTCATTTTCTTTTCAAAGGAGATAACCTCCGTTTCGCTTATATCGAAGAAGAACACATCGTCCGGGTCAAACGAAAGCACGTCTAAGGCATATTGCTTTATTTCCTCGGAGCTGCCGTCTCCGCCATACTTTGTAACCATACATTCCAGACCGCCGATAACTTCCCCGGTCTGCTTGTTGACGTACCAATCAAGGTTCAAATCATCTGATATGAAATAGAATCGGTAGTAATCAGTGCTTCCGAAGCGTAACTCATAAGTACTTGTGAGGTCGGCATAATCCCGCCCTGTTTTTTCGAGGACGATATTCAGCGCTTCGTTTTCGCTCATGCCGGAAGCTCTCTGCGCTCCGCCGTAGATACTTCCCGAAACCCCGGACGGCACACTCTCGTCATAGACATAGGCGTAATATGTGGTTCCGGCGTCCTTAAGGCTTCGCATAGTCACATACTGTCTGGGGTAGCCGTTATCATCATATGTGATGATGCAGTCGGCAACCTCGATATCCTCCGCCGAAACGCCGTCCAAGTCACAGATGTATCTTATAGCCAAATCCTTGGCATCCTCGGCGGATACTGTGGGATATTCGCTTGCAATGGCTTCTCCATCCTGAGCGATAATTTCGCCGTTGACAGGGTTAATATAGTAGGATTGTAGCTTGCTGTCCGCTGTGACATAAGTTACATGATATCTTACCGAGGCTTCCCCGCCCTGCCATTCTTCGAGCATTACGGCTACATCCGTAACATCAGACCTTGAAGCTCCGTTGAGTGCGACCTCAACCGCCTTTTCAACAGTGATGTAGTGGGACTTGATTTTGCCGTTTACTAATATTCTGCCCGACTGCGCTCCGACAGTCTCCCGAATCTGGCTCAGCTCGTTCACCGAAAGGACTGCAAGACCTTCAAAGGTATAGTGATTTTCCGCTTCGATGATATCCTTAATCATCAGCGCCTTGCCGAATGAAATGTTGTACATCTTCGCAAGAGCCATAAGCTCGTCATCCGCCTGGGTGATGGTCTGGCTAAGCACCGCGCCCTCGATGTTCTTTGCGCCCAGAAGCTCGTAAATGCTGTCCGACATTTTCTTTTCAAGCTCCTTGCCGAACTCACCGTTCTGGGAAGCAACGCTTACAAGCACTGAGTTTTTAAGGTTTGTGATATAGTTTTCGTCTACCATCCGGTTTACAAGGGCCTCGACAGTCTCGGTAAGACCATCCCCCTTGAAGTCCATGCCGTTAATGATTTTTTCGCCGTCCTCATTGTCGGCGGTGACGTCAATGACCGTCTCCGATTTATCTACCGCTATCTCGACGCTTGGGTTGACGTCGAGGCATATCCTTGCGTTTATATCGCCCTCGACCGAAATAGGCTTCGCGACTAATCCCCTATTACCTATAGCCAGCGCCGCACAAACGACTATTGCCAGCGCCGCAGCCATCCCGACAAGATATTTTATAATCGGTCTGCGCTTGGTTTTTTCTGCCATAATAAAAGCACCTCCGCTTTCACAATCAGCGAGAACCGAATCCAAAACATCTATTTTTTTAATCTTTTCAAAGCCCGAAGCCAGGCTATCTTCTACTGTTTTCATCATCAATTCTCCCTTCATAGATTACTCTTAGTTTCTTGATTGCACGATTGTATTTTGAAAGAACAGTACCCAATGGCAGGGACATTATTTTTGCAATCTCCTTATGCATAAAGCCGGCAACTGTGTGCATGACAACGATTTCCCGCTCCTCGCGGGATAATTGGGTCAGGCAGGTTTTTATAGCATAGCTTTCTTCTAATGACAGCTCATCATCCGGCAAAAGCTTTTCCCAATCCTCATCCTCAAAATAAGAACTGCGTTTTTTCTCAGTCAACTTTTTCATTGACATATTCCTTGCAATTGCGAATATCCAAGCCATGGGCTTGCCGCCCGGCTTATAGCTTTTGGCGTTGACGAAGACGCTGACATAAAGGTCATGCAGAACGTCCTCGGTGTCATAGGTGTTCTTCAAGAATGAGAGGATGTAGCTGTATACCGGGGTATATGTATCCCCATAGAACTGAGCAAGAGCGGATTTGTCGCCCGAAGCTATGCTTATTAGCTCGCTTTCAAGCTTATCCGCGTCAAGCCTTCTTGATTTGTTTACTGCCGGCAAGTAGTCAATCATGTTGGTTACATCCTCCCTTCACTATAATAATCCGCGAGATGGGGTGTTTATTGCATGGATTTCTATTTTTTGAATCATTATAGCATGAAATATTGAAAAAAGCCAGCGCTGGGCTGGCTTTTGGACAGGATATTGTGGCTCAGAGGAACCGCTTTTGTTATGCGAAAATTAAAAAGAAAATTGATACTTACCAGAATATTCGCACATCAGCACATTCAATCATCAAACATCAAAAACTTATATGCCGGAACGTCCAAAGTCTTCGCTATATCAAACAGTGTATCAAGCGATACAGCCTTGCGGATGTTCGGCGCTTCCACATGACCTATAAATGCCGGAGTGCGCTCTATTCTTTCAGCAAGCTGTTCCTGTGTAAGCCCACGCAGCTTGCGGTAATATGCAATTTTCAGACCGATTTGCAGGTATTGCTTTTCATAGATATCTTTCATGTTTTGTCCTTTCCCTTAACGAAAAAGTTAAGTTTATGTCCCCAAAATATTTTTTCAGACTCACCTATCAATTTATAGTTTATCAAAAAAAGATTATGCTTGACATGGATGTTTAAATATGATATTATATCTAACAGATATAAGAATATGCTTGTCAAGAACAATTGTTACCATATGGTTCAATCTATTGGGCATAATGTCTTATGTTGTAAATCTATTATTATGAAGTGAGGACTTGGCTATGAAAAGAAACACGTGGGCTAAGAGCTTGGAAAGAAAAGGCAGAAGCCCTTAGCAAAACAGCATATGCACATATCGTTTATGATTACCTTTTGCTATACTCAACACCGCGTGCCGAACAAGATAATTGAAAACGAATCTGTGCAATATCATGTAACAAAAAATACTTATTAAGGAGAATCAATATGAAAAAAATTGTTAGCTTTATCCTATCGATTGTGATGGCTTTAACCATCATAGTGGCATCGCCATTGACGATTACCGTAAACGCCGCAAATGACCTTACTGCAAACGGAGGAAAAAAGGTTAAAAACCCCACTATAAGCTCAAATCTTAAAGCAGGCGATGAATTCTTTGCCGGAATCGACCTTAAAACCGGAAAGCTTAATGGTCTGCTTGCAGATGAATCGTCTGATTTAGACGGCCCAATGTATATATGTGCTGTAAAAGAAGACGGCACTGTAAGTATTGAGTTTTACTACTGGTCACCAGCAGAGTTTAGAGGCGCAGCAGCTTTTCTGAACCCTGAAACTCTTGAACCCGGCAAAGAACTTATCATTCCAAGTGAAGTCAATGGATATACAGTTACTGAACTCGCCGCTACATGGAGCGGATTCGGAAATACCGGTGTAAAAAAATAGTCATACCCGAAACTGTTAAAAAGATTGATGGTGAAGCTTTCTTGAATAATTTCTTTGTTGAGGAAATTGTTTTTGAGGGCAAATCGCAGTTGAAAGAAATCGGATACGGCGCTTTCCGCGACTGTCGCTCATTAAAATCAATAACCATACCTGCAAGCGTTGAAACAATCGGCAACTATGCATTTTACAATACCGATATGTCCATAGACGAAAAAACACGAAAAAAAGATTGGCATTATGTGAACGGTCATTTGGGCGGCAACTTTATGACTATTTATGGCTCTATCTATGATGCGATTGAAATAACATCTGTTGATGAAGAAAGTAAAACGATAAGCTATAAAATCAATAAACCTGAGCTTATTTTCGATGATGTTTATTCATTGACTTCTGTGAAATTTGAAGAAGGCTCAAAGGTTAAGCACATAGGCTATGCAGCTTTCGGATTCCAGAAAGCGCTCAGAGAGATTTACTTACCTGATCACCTTGAATCGCTCAGCTATATGGCATTTTGGGGAAATGAAGGCAACAATGCAATAGTTGCAGTAGCATTAAGCTCAGGAGTTGACATTGTAGATCTG
>CALDFS010000139.1 GCA_937942105.1 uncultured Ruminococcus sp.
ATACCCCCGACCATGGCAAAATCCTGATAGTGACCGGCGCGGATTTGATGGACGGCACTCCGATTTTCGACATAAAGCCGTATGTCAAGTATTCCGATTCCCACCCAGAGGCGGATTGCGGCTTTTCGGATGAATTCAAGGACTATGCCTTGCAGGTTGTCATCCCGGAGGATATCAAAAAAAGCATACCCTCGGAAAAGCTTGAAACCATAAAGGATATTTTGAAAAACGACCCCCGCCCATCCTATCAGCACGACCCGGAGCGTGAATATTCCTTCGAGCACGGCGGGATATCCCTTAGCTTTAAGGTAGTCGGTGAGGTCCTGACGGTCACAAAAGCGGAATCAGAGCGAAAGGAAGGGCAGAAATGAAAAAGCTGTATCTTATAGGCGGGGCGATGGGCGCGGGAAAGTCGGCTGTCGGCAGGGAGCTTAACAGGCTTGCGAATAAAAGCGTCTGGCTGGACGGCGATGACCTTTGGCGAATGAACCCCTTCACTGTTAGTGATAGCACCAAACTAATGGTTATGGCGAATATCCACGCGGTGATAAATAACTTCCTTGCCTGCCCGGATATCGAGTGCGTTATCTTTACATGGGTTATGCATGAGCAGGGGATTATTGACGATATACTGTCGGGGCTTGCGCTTGACGGCGTTGAGGTTAAAGCGGTTTCGCTTGTTCTGAGCGAGCAAGCTCTTAAAAGCCGCCTTGAAAGGGATATCGCCGCAGGGGTGCGCGGGGAGGATATTGTTGAAAGAAGTCTGGGATATCTTAAAAAATATGTTGCGCTTGATACGGAGAAGATTGATGTCAGCGGGATTTCGCCGGAGGAAGCGGCGGTAAAGATTATTAAGACTAATTCTCATCTGAAATAATTCAAAAAAGCAGGCACAAAACCGCAATACGATGGGTTTTGTGCCTGCTTAATCCTACAATCTATCAAATTTAGGATGCTTCAGAAATTCCTCTGTTATCTTTTCGTTCTCCTTGATCATTTCCCTGAAAAAATCATAGTTTTTTTCTTCAAGATTCTTCAGCATTAACGCTTCTTTCGCCGCAATGTTAAACATAAGCAGATAACCCTTTCCGTCCCATTTACAGGGATGTTCGGAAAGTCCATGAATATCGTTATATAGATGCGTTATTCTACTTTCAATACTATCACGAAGCATTTTTTCTGCTTCGTCATACTCCTCTAACCTCAAATAAAGGTTTAAAATCTCGCGATAGTTGTAAATGTTGGTATAAAGCGGTTTCTTGTAAAAACTTAATAATGCTATGTCATCTGTTAAGCCATCAAAAAACGGTATAAGCCTTTCTTCAATTATCTCCTTTATTTCGTTCATGTGTGATATAATCTTTTTAGGTTCATGGTAATACTCCCACGAATTTACACCAATCATATGGTATTTATTGTCTCTATTGAAATATTCCAATCCGTACCCACTTCCGGTATTTGTAAGTCCCAACGAAGTTGGCGAAACAAAGAAAGAAACCTCAAACCAGCCAACGCTGCAATTTTTCAATGCAAATGATTGAAGCATTCCGTTCTTCGCTCGATAGTAAGTATAGTTCTTAAACTTAAACCCATTTTCTTCTGCAATCGGTCCAACAATCTCTTTGAACTTCTTATCGACCAACTGCTTGCAAGCTGTAAATAGATTCGGCATATTATATTCTCCTTTTATACTATCGTATTATTACTCAACCTGAACCGCCGTTATTTCCGCATCTCCTCAATAACCTCAGCCAGCAGCTTAATTCCCCGCTCAATCTCCTCATCCGAGGGCATAGAGTAATTCAGCCTGAACGAGCGTGTAGGCTCGGATTCATCCGGCAAAAACGCCGTTCCGGGGACTACGAAGACATTCTTTTCCGAGCACCGTTTGACAAACTCCGAAAGCTCATACCCATCCGGCAGACTGCACCAAAGGAATATTCCACCCTGTGGGCGGGTGAATTTTACGTCTGCGGGCATATATTCGTCCAGCGCTTTGAGCATTAGCGAGGATTTGTGGCGGTAGAGCGCGCGTATCTTTTCGATATGCGCTTCTAAGTCACATTCCTGCATGTATCTTGCGCAGACCATCTGGAAGAAGACGTTTGTGTGAACATCCTCCACCTGCTTTGCGACTACTATTTTAGAGACAAGCTCCTTGTTGGCGGTGAGCGTTCCAACTCTCATACCGGAGGAAAGGATTTTAGAGAAGGAGCCGCAGTATACAACCCTGCCGTCAACATCGAAGCTCTTGTATGTGGGGACGTTTTCGCCCTCGAACCGCAGGTCGCCGTAAGGGTTGTCCTCGATTATAACTATGTCGTACTTCCGCGCCAGCTCGTAAACCGCATTTCTGTTCTCTAAGGTAGAGGTTATTCCGGCGGGATTCTGGAAGGATGGGATAACGTATAAAAGCTTTGCTCTGGGGCTGGCTTTGAGCGTTGCTTCAAGTGCTTCAAGGTCAATTCCGTCATCCTTAAGCGGTACGCCCTTAAGCTCTGCCCCGAGCGAGCGGAAGGCGTTCAGCGCGCCTATAAAGCTGGGATTCTCGCAGATTACAACATCACCCTCGTTGCACATAACCTTGCAGGTAAGCTCGATTCCCTGCTGACCGCCGGTTACGATTATGGTATCGTCATCCTCGGTGCCGATGCTGTAAAGCTTTTTCAGCCTTTGCGACACAAGCTCGCGCAGCTTTGGGTATCCCTCGGTTATGCCGTATTGCAGGGCGGTTATAGGCTCTTGGGTCAGAATGTCCGCCGCTATTCTTTTGATTTCTTCCACCGGGAAGGATTCCGGGCTTGGGTTTCCCGCCGCGAAGCTTATGCAGCCCGGCTTGCCAAGGCTCTTGAATATCTCCCTTATGGCGGAGGGCTTCATATTTACGAATTTATCAGATATTTTATAGTTCATTGGTGACTGCTCCTTTATCGATTCATTGATTTAAACCAAGTATAGCACTATTTTATCTCTTTGTAAATCCCTTTTCGGTGCGACTGTGCGCTTAAATCTTATAAAATGATTAATTTTTCCGAGCTGTATTGACACATATTTCATGCGGTGATATAATAATTTTAGTCGATACCGGTTTTCGGTGGGAATGATATCCGCCGACGGATAATATCGACCAAAAATAAATATCAGGGGGAAATATCATGAATAATACCATAAGCTCTAACTACAAAGCGGCAATGCAGATATTCAAGGACAAGAAGTGGACGCTCTGCGGACTCATCATTCTTGAAGCCATTTTATCGCTGCTTGCGGAAATTTTCGGAGTTTTGCCGATAGTCAGCTTACCGCTCTGCTTTGCAATTTCCGTCTCTTCGGCGGCAATCTGCCTTAAGGGCGTAAGAGGCGAAAGCGTTGATTCCAAAAACCTGTTCGACGGCTTCAAGAATTTCAAGCACAACGTGGGCGGCATGGCTTGGATGTCGCTGTGGGTGTATATCTGGGTAATAGTTCCCATAATTGTTCTGTTCAATGTTGCAATGTCGGGTCTGAGTGACGAAATATCGGCTGAAATATCATTTGGAATGGGCATACGTTACAGTACCGGCTCTGGTTTCTCGGCTGGCGATATTGTTATGATATGCATTGCGGTTCTGGCTTTTCTTGTCGGATTTGTTATTATGATAATCAAGATGTTCACCTACTGCTTCACTCCTTACATATTGACGGATAAGCCCGAGATCCACACGATGGACGCTATAAAGGAATCCAAGAAGCTCACCGCAGGCATAAGGGGAAAAATCTTCTGGGCGAATGTTATTCCTGCGCTGATACTTTTGCTTGTTGATATAGTTCTTGCCGTTTTTGCAAAAATTCCGTTTATCGGAGTGCTGTTCGACATAATCATGTCAATACTGAATATTGCGGCTACTGTGTTTATGAGCGTATTCTTAAGCCTTACTCTTGCAAGCTTCTATAATAAGGCAACCGCTCCCGTGGCTGCTCCCGCAGCGGCGGTTATTGAGAATCCTGCACCTGCTGCACCCGCCGCACCTGAAGCTCCTGTTGCGTCTGCACCGGTAACTCCTGTTGCACCTGCACCTGCCGCTCCCGAAGCTCCTGCACCCGCTGCACCTGCCGCACCTGAAGCTCCTGCTCCTGTTGCGCCCGCTGCCGACGATACGCCCAAGGCAGAGTAATTGCACAATGATAAGCCTTGACTGCAAAATCATAAATGGCATTATACTTATTTCCGCACAGGCGGACGGTCAAAGCGGCTGTTTCGCCTTCGACACCGGAGCCATGCAGACTGCTGTAAACAAAACGCATTTTAATGATATTCATGGCGAAAGCGTGGATATCGCAAAGTTTTCGCAGGAGGTTGTTGAGGACTCCGCAAATAAGGGAACTCTTGGCTCGCTGAAATTTTCAGGCGTTGAAAAGCAAGAGCTTCCGGTTCTTATAATGGACCTTAGCTATGTTGAAAACGCCCTTAAAACCTTCGAACCGGATATACTGTTTTTGGGAACGCTGGGCATAGACGTTATCCGCGATTATACGGTGTTTATAGATTACGATGTTCCCGAGCTGATACTCGATTCCGAATGCGGGTTTGACAGCTTTACTGAGGTTTCCATGGTATTGGATAAGCTTCCGGTCATCAATCTTGAAATTGACGGCAGAAAATGCGATTTTGTGCTGGATACCGGCGCTAACACCTGTCTGCTCGGTAAAAGCTTTGAGGAAAGCACCGATATTAAGCCTTCTTCGGAACAGGCGGGCATTGTAAACGTTCCCGCCGTCCGTGTAGGGGACAGGGAGTATGAAAACATAACCGCCGTGATTTCCGATATAAGTGCGATTCGGGAAAAGGTTCTGGTCGAGGGCGTTATCGGATATCAGATTTTGGCGCACCAGCGCTGTATTCTTGATTTTAAAGGCAGCAGGCTTTTGCTTGAAAAGTAAATAAGTAAACAGGATTTTGCCGTCCGCAGTAAAATGCGGGCGGCTTTGTCTTATATATTTATAATAATGTCCTTGCAACAAAAGGGAAAATAAGCTATAATTACTTTGAAAATATATCATTGAGGAGCATTATATATGAAGAAGCTTTTATCAGCGCTTTTAATCGTACTGATGACGGCTGCAATGGCGCTTCCCGCCTTCGCGGCTGAATATGACGGCTTGGATTTACGCCTTGTTTCGGACAAGGAAAGCTACAGCTCGGAGGATGAAATAGTTCTGACCCTTTCCGCTCAGAACGACACGCGTTTAGATATTAAGGACATAACCCTTAGGCATATCGCGCCGGAGGGGTATGAAGCCCCGCAGGATTCTGAGATTTCGGGATATTTAGCCTCTGGAAACCGTTTGAGCGTAAAGGCGGTATACGGCGGCAAAGGCTCGGGAGCGGGCGGAAATATCTTAATGATAATCGGCATAGCCGCGGCGGTTGTTATAGTCGCCGTGATTGCCATTATTATAGCAAAAGGCAAAAAAGGCAAAAATGCGGCGGCAATGGCGGTCTGCATGGCGTTGCTTGCTTCGGTGGTATCTTCAACCGGAATAGTAAACGCCGCAGAAAATACTCAAACGCAGGAGCTTAGCTGCAACGTAAGCGTCAACGGCAAAGACGTAGTATTCAAAGCGGAGGTAACATATATGAAGCCTTTGGACAATTCAGCCAAGGTAACCTTGGCAAACAGCGCAGGAGCGGCACCGGTATATATCAATGCTGAAAGCTCGGCTTACGACGGTTTATCCCTTATAGCCGAAGCATATGCAGACGATATTGAGGCGCTCTGCGGGGTAAGACCCGAAATTGCGCAGACCGAGCCGACCTCGGGAACATACGTTATAGCGGGGGTTGTGGACGATGAATTGATTTCTTCCATGAACCTTGACTGGCAGATATCCCCCTCGAACGGCGACTTTAAGTCGGAGCAGTGGGAAAGATATGAAATCAAGGTGATTGAGGACGGCGCAAAGACAAAGATAGTCATAGCCGGAAGCGACAAGCGCGGCGCTATCTACGGTCTTTTCCACATCACTCAGGATATATTCGGCGTAAGCCCATGGATATGGTGGGCGGACATCAAGCCGGAGCATAAGAATGAGCTTGTTTGCTCGGCGGCGGAGCTTGAAACCGTTTCAAAGCGCCCCTCGGTAAACTTCCGCGGATTCTTTATGAACGACGAGAACCCATGCCTGAACGGCTTTGCGGACAGTCACTTCGGCGGTCTGAACTATATGTTCTATGACGAGATATTCAAGCTTATTTTACGCCTTAAAGGCAACTACATGTGGCCGGCAATGTGGTCGAACAACTTCTCTAACGACGGTATGGAGGGCGTAAAGGGCGAATTTGCCGAGCTTGAAAAGCAGTATCACTACAAGTTGGGCGGACTTATGTATGTAGACCAGCCCGGAAACGAGGGTGCGGCGAACAACATCCCGAATACAAACATAAATGCTGAGCCGGATAAGGTTTTAGGTCCCGGCGAATACCCGATGACCCTTGCAAATGCAGTCTTAGCCGACAGATACGGAGTAGTAGTGGGAGCTTCACACCACGAGCCTATGGCAAGGAGCGGCGGCGAGTGGGGCGGTCTTCAGGGCTACTGGGGAAGCACAACCACCTATACAGACCCGGAAATCAAGTCGGCTGATGGTCAGAAGGTTTGGAACTATCTTCTCAACCCCAACAACCTTGAATCCTTCTGGTCGGACGCTATTTACCGCAACGGCAGCTTCGACAATCTGTTCACCATTGGCATGAGGGGCGAAAACGACTCCGCGCTTATAGACGATACCGGAAGAACCCTTACCACCGAGGAAAATATCGATTTGCTGAAGGCTGTTCTGAGGACTCAGGATAAAATACTTAAAAATCACGGCTTAGGAGATACGCCCTCGCTGATAGCTGTATATAAAGAGGTTGAAAACTGCTGGTACGGCGGTTCAAGAAATGACCCCGATGCGGCAAAGGGCAAGGGCCTTAGGGACGACCCCGAGGTTACCGAGCTTTTGGGCGCTGACACCAACCGCATAGTAATGCTCTGCGAGGATAACAACGGCTACCTTCGCACCATGCCCGAGCTTGACGAAAAGGATAAGTTCAACTGGGGACTTTACTATCACTTCGACTACGTTGGAAGCCCCAAGACCTCGATGTGGATAAACACCATGCCGCTCCAGCGCACATGGGAAAACCTTACTACCGCCTACGAATACGGCGTTGACGATGCGTGGATCGTAAACGTCGGCGACCTGCGCCCCATGGAGCTTCCTTTGAGTTACTTCATGGATTTGGCATATAATTTTGAGAAGTATGGTACATCAAACCCCAACAATGTTGATGAATACACTGAAAAGTGGGTTAAAGAGCAGTTTGCAGCCGAGCCTGCCATCACCGAAGAGGATGTTAAGACTATCACATCCCTGCTTTACGACTACACATGGCTCAACGGCAACTGCAAGCCCGAAACCCTTAAGGAAAGCGGAGATACCTCCTACAGCATCCTGCACTACAACGACGCCGCTTCAAGGCTGGCGCTTATCGAGAGCATAATCGAGCGGGCGGACGGAATTTTAGACAAGCTTGACGAAAGCAGCCCGGCTTATACCCCTTATTATCAGCTGGTATATTACCCTGCGGTTGCCTCGGCGAACGTTGTAAGAATTCAGATAATGTACGGAATCAACAACCTTTACGCTCAGAGAAGGTCAACCCTTGCGAATAAGTATTATGACCTTGTAAATGAGTACCTAAAATACGACGAGGAGCTTACCGCTAAGTATATGACCCTTGGTGAGGAGCTGAACGGTCTTAACAAGTGGTACGGAATGATAATAACCTCGCCCGACTACTGCAAGAAGTATAACGACCCCGTTTTAGGAAATGTGACTGCACAGGCGCACATGAACTATTCAAGCTGGAACGGTGCTTCCGCCATCAAGATTGAACCGCAGAAGGTTGAACCTGAGCAGGGCGCGCAGATGATAGTGGACATTCCAACAGAGAAGCGCGCTTACAAGGCGGGAACCGCAACCCTCCCCGATTTTGAGTCCACCCAGAAGCAGGCGGTGGTTGTAAACCTGACTAATGCCGGCGATCAGGCGGTTGATTACAGCATAAGCACAAGCGATGATTTCATTATCATAGCTGGCGATATGAGCGGCTCCTACCTTGTTTCCAAGAGCTTTACCGTCAAGGTCGACTGGTCTAAGGTATCGGCGGACAAGAGCGGCAAGATAACCGTTACCGGCGGCGACAGAACGGTTGATATCGCGGTTAATGCCAAGGCTATAGATACCTCAAAGGCAAAGCTTTCAAAGACCCACTTCATGTCGGACGGCATAATATCCATCAAGGCGGACGATTACGCCGACAAGGGAGCTAAAAACGGCATAAGCTGGACGGTGCTTGAAGGCTACGGAAAATCTCAGGCTTCTGTAAAGATGCTTGAAACCCACACAAAGGCGTTCAAGGCGGGTGAAGGTCCTTGGATAGAGTATAACTTCTATATTCCCGAGGATGGGGACTATAAGCTTACGGTTTACGCCGGTCAGGGCAACAACGTCTCGTTTGACGAGGGAACTCACCTCAACGCAGGGATCCAGCTTGACGGCGGGGATATAAGCGTGCTCAACATTCAGGGCGAGGGCTATGTTTCCGGCGTAAGCGGCGGATGGTACGCAACCATCGAGCAGGGCGGAAGAAGATGCGAAACCGCTTTGACCTTAACAAAGGGCGAGCATACATTGAGAATCTGGGGCATGGATCAGAACTTGGTTTTGCAGAAGTTTGTTATCATGTCGGCAGAGGAAAACCTGAAGCCTTCGCTTATCGGACCTGAGCCGACCTATAATACATCGATGGGAGAGGTCGAGCAGAAGCAGGCGGTTGGGCTTATTGTAAACGATTAATTTAATAATGCAAAGATAAAAACGCAATACGCATTAATTCGTGCGTTAGAGCCGGTAGGTAGCCCGGCCGTCATAGTCTGCTGATTTCAGGCAACAATCAGACTGAAATCAGTATCAGCTATGGTAAGTAACCTGCCCCTCCGGGTTGTCCGTTCTTTGCCCATGGTCTTTTAAGGAGGGATTTTATGGGCGAGGTAGTTGGCAAGCTGACAGTGTTTTTTGAAGCTCCGTTCTGGGTTGGAGTATTTGAACGCATTGAGGACGGTAGACTTTCGGTGTCAAAGGTGGTATTCGGTGCAGAGCCTAAGGATTACGAGGTATATGAATACATCGGGAAACACTATAACAGCTTGCGGTTCAGCCCGGCTGTGAACACTGTTGTAAAGGAATACAAAAAGAATCCGAAAAGGATGCAGCGTGCTATAAAGAAGCAGACTCAGGAAGTTGGTATAGGCACAAAATCGCAGCAGGCATTGAAATTACAGCAGGAGCAGAACAAACAGGAGCGTAAGATAAAGAGCAAAGAACAAAAAGAGGCTGAACAAAAGCGAATGTTTGAGCTGAAACAGCAAAAAAAGAGAGAAAAGCACAAGGGGCATTAGCGCCCTTTGTGCTTGACTTTTTCACACAAAGCCGCTATAATATGACTGCTTGATTACCGACATTCATGAAAGGACCTGCAATATAAATGCGAAAAATAGTAGACTGCCACTGCCATGTTTATCCCGATAAAATCGCCGCAAAGGCTTCCCAGAGCATAGGCAAATTTTATTCCGCTCCCATGCGATACGACGGCAGAGTGGAAACGGTTAAGGAGCTTATAAAAAGCTCCGGGCTTACAAAATGCATAATCTTCTCGGTGGCGACAAAGCCCTCGCAGACGCACTCTATAAACGAATTTATAGCCGCAACCGTCGCCGATAATCCTGATATTTTCACCGGGCTTGGCACTGTTCACCCCGACAGCGAGGATATCAAGGGGGATATTGAGCACCTTGTATCGCTCGGGCTTAAGGGGGTAAAGCTCCACGCGGATATACAACAGTTCAAGACGGACGATTACCGCTGTTTGAAGATATACGACATCTGCGAAGAAAAGGGCTTGCCGGTGCTTATGCACTGCGGCGATAACCGGTTTGATTTTTCAAATCCCAACCGCATAAAGCCGATTCTGGATATCTATAAGAATTTAACCGTCATCGGCGCACATCTGGGCGGATATACCGTTTGGGAGGATGCGCGGCGGGAGCTGTGCGGATATGATAATTTCTACGTTGATTGCTCTTCGAGCCTGTTTGCTTTCTCGCCCGAGGAGGGCAGGGCACTGATAGAAGCCTACGGCGCGGATAAAGTGCTTTTCGGCACAGATTTTCCGATGTGGGACCCCACCGAGGAGCTTTCAAGGCTTTACGCTCTGGGCCTTAGCGAGGACGAGCTGGATAAGATACTATATAAAAACGCCAACCGGATTTTTGATTTGGGTCTATAGGCAATATCAACAGGATTATGGGTCGAGTTAGCGAAAAATTTATCATAAATATCCTGTTGACTTCGCAGATTTAAAGTGATATAATCTATTCAATAAATGCGATGACGAAGACGGAAATTCCATTTTGAGATCTTTCAGCGAGCCGGGCATGGTGTAAGCCGGCAGATATCGGGATGCTCCCATCACTTCCGAGCAGAAGGTCCGATAGCTTTTATAAAGCGGGTAGGCGCCTTACGTGATGCTGCGTTAATGTAAAGGGCTTGTCAGAGCCTGAAAGCGGCTGAATATCATGTTATCCCATATGGGGTGGCAAAGGTTCGGCAATTTGAGTGGTACCGCGGGTTGAAATTACTGAAATTTCGCTCGTCTCAAAGAAATTTGAGGCGGGCTTTTTTGTCGCCTCATAAGCTGAAAGGAGAAAATATAATGACCGAAAATTCACAGACAAGACTGCTCGATATCGCCGCGCGTATAAAGGAAATGCGCGAGATAATGGGCTGGAGCACCAAGGAAACCGCTGATAAGACCGAGGTAAGCGAAGCGGAATACATAACCTACGAGGCAGGAGAAGCAGACCTTCCGTTTACCTTTATCCATAAGTGCGCATTAGCTTTTGATATCGACCTTACCGACCTGTTGGAGGGCAACAACGCCGCCCGCCTTACATCCTACACGGTTACAAGAAAGGGAATGGGTCAGAAAACAGCCAAGGAGCAGGGAATAGATATTTCCAACCTTGCGCCCATGTTCCGCAACAAGATTGCCGAGCCATATTGGGTTAAATACGAATATTCCGCGGCTCAGCAGAATCAGCCTATCCATCTGACCAACCACAGCGGTCAGGAATTCGACCTCGTTATCGAGGGAAGCCTGAAGGTTCAGGTAGGCTCGCATATAGAGGTTCTTCACGAGGGGGACAGCATTTACTACAATTCCTCTACCCCTCATGGCATGATAGCTGTTGACGGAGCAGACTGCACCTTCTTAGCGGTAGTTCTTCCCGGTGAGGATGTGAAGGAGGAAACCGTTCGGCAGAACGTTATTCAGGCGGGCAAGTCTGAAAAGCTCATCTGCGAGCAGAAGTTTGTGGACTGCATTGAAGATGAATATGGCAGATTGAAGGATATTAAGTTCAAGAACCTTGAAACCTTCAACTTCGGCTTTGATATCGTGGATGAAATCGCGAATAAATACCCCGATAAGCTTGCAATGCTGCACGTTGACAAGCACCATGTTGAAAGGAGCTTCACCTTTAAGGATATGAAACGCGCTTCAAATCAGACGGCTAACTATTTCAAGTCGCTGGGCATAAAGAAGGGCGATAGGGTAATGCTTGTTCTTAAACGGCATTATCAGTTCTGGTACTGCATGGTTGCGCTTCACAAGCTGGGAGCTATAGCTATACCCGCTACCAATCAGCTTAAGGAACACGACTTCAGCTACCGCTACAACGCGGCGGGGGTATCGGCTATCGTCTGCACTGCCGACGGCGACACTGCGGATATTGCAATGCGCGCTGCCAAGGACTGCCCCAGCGTTAAGACCTTTATAATGGTAAACGGTGCGCGCGAGGGCTGGCATGATTTCAACAACGAATACTGCCTGTTCACCGGCAGGTTCGACAGACCTGAGGATTGCTCCTGCGGGGATGATACCGCGCTGATGTTCTTCACCTCGGGCACCACCGGCAACCCGAAGATGGCGGCTCACAAGCACACCTATGGTTTGGGTCATTTTGTAACCGCGAAGTACTGGCACTGCTGCCAGAGGGACGGACTTCACCTTACCATTTCTGACACAGGCTGGGGCAAATCGCTTTGGGGCAAGCTCTACGGTCAGTGGATGTGCGAGGGCGCGGTGTTCGTATATGACTTTGATAAGTTCGACGCCAACGACATCCTGCCGATGTTTGCTAAATACCAGATAACCACCTTCTGCGCACCCCCGACAATGCTTAGAATGATGATAAAGGAGGACCTTTCAAGGTTCGACCTTTCTTCAATAAAGCATATGACCACCGCCGGAGAGGCGCTTAACCCGGAAGTCTCTAAGAAATTCAAGGAATACACCGGTCTTGAGATAATGGAGGGCTTCGGTCAGACCGAGACTACGCTTATCATCGGCAACCTGTTCGGAACGGTGCCAAAGCTTGGCTCCATGGGTAAGCCAAGCCCGCAGTTCGACGTTGATATCGTCGACCCGGACGGCAATTCATGTGCCGCCGGTGAGGTAGGCGAAATCGTTATCAGAACCGATAAAAACCTGCCCTGCGGACTTTATAAGGGATATTATCAGGACCCCGAAAAGACCGAGGATGTTTGGCACGATGGCATGTATCACACCTGCGACACTGCATGGCGTGATGAAGACGGTTACTTCTTCTACGTTTCCAGAATCGATGATGTTATCAAGTCCTCGGGCTACCGCATAGGTCCGTTCGAGATCGAAAGCGTTCTTATGGAGCTTCCGTATGTTTTGGAGTGCGGAGTTTCCGGCGCGCCCGACGAAATAAGGGGTCAGGTCGTAAAGGCAAGCATAGTTCTTACAAAGGGAGCAGTTCCTTCGGATGAGCTTAAAAAGGAAATTCAGCAGTATGTTAAGAGCCATACCGCACCCTATAAGTATCCCAGAATAATTGAGTTCAAGGATGAGCTTCCCAAGACCATAAGCGGCAAAATTCAGCGCAACAAGCTCTGATTTATAGCAATATCCTGCAAAATCGCGGTATTTTAGCTTCAAAGCCCCGCGATTTTGTGTAGTTATACAGTTGATTTTATCACGTAAAAGAGTTAAAATAGATATATGCAATTTAAAGCGCAGAAACGGAAAGGGGCGGCGGCATGATAAGAACAAAAAGGGTAACACTGCTTGCCGGTCATTACGGCAGCGGAAAGACCAATATTGCGGTGAATTATGCCGAGTATCTGAAAAAGCTTGGATATGACGTCGTTATAGCCGACCTTGATATTGTTAATCCCTATTTTCGCACTAAGGACAGCTCCGGGCGGCTTGAAAATTCGGGGATAAGAATAATTTCGCCGGAATACGCCAATTCCAATGTTGACCTTCCAGCCCTGCCGAGCGAGCTTTACGGAGTGGTGGAAAACCGCTCCGCCCACGCAGTTTTGGATATAGGAGGGGATGACAGGGGAGCATACGCTTTAGGCAGATTCACCCCCTACATCTTGGAAGAAAACGATTACGAGATGGTGTTCGTTGCAAACTTCTGCCGCCCGCTCACACAAAATCCCGAAGAAGCTTTAGAGGTAATGCGGGAGATTGAGGCTGCGGGGGGAATAGGGTTCACTGCAATAGTCAACAACACTAATCTGGGAAGAGAAACCACCCCCGAGGTAGTTTATAATAGCATGGCAAAGACAAAACGGCTTTCCGAGCTTTCGGGGCTTCCGGTGCTTTTCACCTCGGCGGAGGATGAAATCGCGGCGGAGCTTGATATTCCCGATGTCTTCCCGCTGAAATTACAGAAAAGGTATTACGATATTTAAATAAAGGAGATAAATCTTAATGGCAAAGGTAACTTTTAAAGAGGATATCTGCAAGGGCTGCGGCTTATGCGTTGACGCCTGCCCTAAGAAGCTTCTGATTATCGCCAAGGATAAGCTCAATAAAAAGGGTCACTCCCCGGCGGCAATCACCGATATGTCAAAGTGTATAGGATGCGCTTTCTGCGCGACCATGTGTCCCGACTGCGTTATAACCGTTGAAAAGTAAAGGAGCTTTAAGTTATGTCAGAAAAGGTACTTATGAAGGGCAACGAGGCTATTGCCGAAGCTGCCATAAGAGCGGGCTGCCGCCACTATTTCGGCTACCCCATAACCCCTCAGACCGAGGTTGCGGCATACATGGCAAAACGTATGCCTAAAATCGGCGGAACTTTTTTGCAGGCGGAGTCCGAAATCGCCGCTATAAATATGGTTTACGGAGTCGCCGCGGCGGGATTAAGGGCGATGACGTCGTCCTCTAGCCCCGGAGTTTCACTTAAGCAGGAGGGTATAAGCTATTTGGCTGGCTCTGATTTGCCGGCACTTATTGTGAACGTTCAGAGAGGCGGACCGGGCTTGGGCGGAATCCAGCCCTCGCAGTCTGACTATTTTCAGGCGACCAAGGGCGGCGGACACGGCGACTATCACCTGATAGTTTTAGCCCCAGCATCTGTTCAGGAAATGGCGGATCTGACGGTTAAGGCGTTTGATTTAGCTGATAAATACAGAATGCCAGCAATGATTTTAGCCGACGGCACTATGGGTCAGATGATGGAGCCGGTAGTACTGCCCGAGGAGACGGTTTCATCTGTCGAAAAACCATGGGCGCTCACCGGAACCAAGAACAAGCGCGAGCATAATATCGTAAATTCTCTTTACTTGGTTCCCGAAAAGCTTGAAAAAATCAACTTTGAAAGATACGAGCGCTACAAGACCGTTGAGCAGAACGAAGTAATGTATGAGTCCTACATGATGGGGGATGCTGAGTACTGCATAGTCGCCTTCGGAATCGCGGCAAGAGTGGCTAAGAATGCCATCACATCTGCCCGCGAAAAGGGCATAAGGGTTGGAATGCTCCGCCCGATAACCCTTTGGCCGTTCCCGCAAAAGGCTATTGCAGACGCTGCAAAGAGCGTAAAGGCGTTTATCTCGGTAGAGCTTTCTATGGGGCAGATGATAGAGGATATCAGGCTGAGCGAGGACTGCGCAAAGCCGGTTTATCTGTGCAATCGAGCGGGCGGAATGATCCCCTCGCCGGAGGATATAATGGAAACCATAAATAAAGTAGTGGGAGGTAACAACTGATGGTAGTTTTTGATAAGCCCAAGGCGCTTACAGATGCGCCCCTGCACTATTGCCCGGGCTGCACTCACGGAATCATTCACCGTCTTGTTGCCGAGGCAATAGATGAGTTGGGTATTTTAGGCGATACAATAGGCGTAGCGCCGGTTGGATGCGCTGTTATGGCCTATGATTATTTCAGCTGCGATATGATAGAGGCCGCACACGGCAGAGCGCCAGCCGTTGCAACAGGCTTAAAGCGCGCAAGACCCGAGAATATCGTTTTTACATACCAGGGAGACGGCGACCTTGCCTCAATCGGTATGGCGGAGACAGTTCACGCGGCTACAAGAAACGAAAATATCACGGTCATATTTGTAAACAACGCAATCTACGGCATGACCGGCGGTCAGATGGCTCCGACCTCTTTACCCGGTCAGGTAACTCAGACCTCGCCCTATGGCAGAGATGTTAAGACAGTCGGCTTCCCGATAAAGATATGCGAGCTTCTTTCCTCGCTGGACGGTCCGGAGTTTATTCAAAGAGTTGCTGTTAACAACGTCAAGAACGTCTTAGCGGCAAAGAAAGCCATTAAGAAGGCGTTTGAGAACCAGATTCAGGGCAAGGGCTTTTCGCTGGTCGAGGTCATATCCTCCTGCCCGACAAACTGGGGAATGACACCAGCGAAGGCTCTTGAATGGATAGATAATAACATGATTCCTTACTACCCGCTGGGAGTATATAAAGATCGCTCTGCAAAGGAGGATAAGTAATATGTACACACAGATCCTTATAGCAGGCTTCGGCGGTCAGGGAATACTGTTCGCCGGAAAATTCTTAGCATATCAGGGACTTATGGAGGGCAGAGAGATAAGCTGGCTCCCTTCCTACGGTCCTGAAATGCGCGGCGGCACGGCCAACTGCTCGGTTATAGTGGCGGACACCCCGGTCGGCTCGCCGATAGTATCCAACCCCGATATACTTGCCGTGATGAACCTTCCCTCGCTGGATAAGTACGAGGACGCGGCTGTTCCCGGTGCAAAGGTGTTTGTTGATTCCACACTTATTGAAAGAAAGCTTGCAAGAACCGACGTTACCGCTTATTATGTTCCGGCAACAGGCATGGCGCGCGAGGCGGGAATCCCCACCCTTGCCAACATGATTTTAATAGGCAAGCTGATAAAGGAAACCGGAGTTGTAAGCTTCGGCGATATCCGCAGAGGGCTTGAAAAGGTTGTCTCCGCAAGACATGCAGACCTTTTGGAGCTTAATCTTAAAGCTCTGGAAGCCGGATATAATTACGAAGGGTAATATAGTATTTATTTTATACAGAATTTAAAACAGGAGTTGATATTTTATGCTTAACATTCGCATTGAAAAGACTGCTTCACCCAAGGCAAAGCCTGCAAAGGGCGCAAAGCTCGGCTTCGGTCACATCTTCACCGATCATATGTTTATAATGAACTACGATGAGGGTCAGGGCTGGCACGACGCAAGGGTAGTACCGTTCGGCGATATCACCCTTTCCCCTGCCGCAATGGTATTCCACTATGGTCAGACTATGTTTGAAGGCTTGAAGGCATATAAGGGCGCAAACGGCGAGGTTTACCTCTTCCGCCCCGACATGAACGCAAAAAGAGCCAACAATTCCAACGACCGCCTGTGCATCCCCAGAATTCCGGAGGATGACTTTGTTCAGGCAATAAAGGCCGTTGTGGACGTTGACAGGGACTGGATTCCCGAAGAGCCCGGCACATCCCTCTACATCAGACCGTTCATTATATCTACCGACGACCATTTGGGCGTTGCTCCTTCAAATAGCTATCTGTTCATGGTAATCCTTTCGCCCTCCGGCGCTTATTACGAGAGCGGACTTGCCCCTGTAGGCATCTGGATAGAGGATGAGTATGTAAGGGCGGTCAGGGGCGGAATAGGCTACGCCAAGACCGGCGGAAACTACGCTGCATCTCTGAAGGCACAGGTAAAGGCTCATGACGATGGCTATTCTCAGGTTCTGTGGCTTGACGGCGTTGAAAGAAAGTATATTGAAGAAGTCGGCGCAATGAATATCGTCTTCAAAATAAACGGCAAGGTGGTAACACCTATGCTCAACGGCTCTATCCTTCCCGGCATCACAAGGAATTCAGTTTTGGAGCTTTGCCGCAGCTGGGGATATGAGGTTGAGGAAAGAAGGATCTCTGTTGACGAGCTTATTGAAGCCGCACATTCCGGAGCTTTGGAGGAAGTCTGGGGAACAGGCACAGCGGCAGTTGTATCGCCTGTAGGAAAGCTTCGCTACAAGGACGAGGTATTCGTAATCGGCAACGGCGGAATCGGCGAGCTTACTCAGAAGCTCTACGACGAGCTTACCGGCATTCAGTGGGGTACAAGACCCGATACAAGAGGATGGAGACAGACCGTCTGATCGGTATTCAGCGAAAGGATGGAAAATATACATATGAGAAAAATAGAAACCACCTGCGTTCAGGGGGGATATACCCCCGGGAACGGCGAGCCAAGGCAGGTGCCGATAATTCAGTCCACCACCTTTAAATACTCAACAAGCGAGGATATGGGCAAGCTTTTCGACCTTGAAGCCGAGGGCTACTTCTATTCCCGCCTGCAAAACCCGACCTGCGACACAGTAGCCCGCAAAATCTGCGAGCTTGAGGGCGGAACTGCCGCTATGCTGACATCATCAGGTCAGGCGGCTAACTTCTTTGCGGTGTTCAATATTGCCACCTGCGGCGACCATGTTGTTGCGGAATCCTCCATCTATGGCGGAACGTTTAACCTGTTCGCAGTCACGATGAAGAAGATGGGAATAGACTTCACCTTTGTTGCCCCCGACTGCACCGAGGACGAGCTTGAAGCAGCATTCAAGCCCAGCACCAAGGCTGTTTTCGGCGAGACAATAGCGAATCCGGCTTTGAGGGTTCTGGATATCGAGAAGTTTGCAAACGCCGCCCATAGGCACGGCGTTCCGCTTATTGTTGACAACACCTTTGCCACCCCGATAAACTGCCGCCCATTCGAGTGGGGAGCGGACATTGTTACCCATTCCACAACCAAGTATATGGACGGCCACGGCTCCGCAGTCGGCGGATGCATAGTTGATTCTGGCAAGTTTGACTGGATGGCTCATGCAGACAAGTTCCCGGGGCTGACCACTCCCGATGAAAGCTATCACGGCATCACCTATGCTGAAAGATTCGGTTTGGCTGGCGCATACATCACCAAGGCGACAGCCCAGCTTATGAGAGACTTTGGCTCAACGCCCGCCCCTCAGTCGGCGTTCCTTTTGAATTTAGGTCTTGAAAGCCTTCACGTTAGAATGGAGCGGCACTGCCAGAACGCTTTGACGGTTGCGAAATATCTTGAATCCGACCCGCGAATCAGCTGGGTATTCTACCCCGATTTAGAGAGCAATGTTGACAACGCTTTAGCCAAGAAGTATCTTCCCAACGGCTCCTGCGGAGTTGTAAGCTTCGGAGTAAAGGGTGGAAGAAAAGCGGCTGAGAGCTTTATGAAGGCACTGAAGCTCTGCGCGATAGAAACCCACGTTGCGGACGCAAGAACCTGCTGTCTGCACCCCGCAAGTGCTACTCACCGCCAGATGAATGATGCCGAGCTTGAAGCCGCGGGAGTATCGCCCGATTTGGTGCGCCTTTCCTGCGGAATCGAGAACGCTCAGGATTTGATTGATGATATCAAGCAGGCGCTGGATACGCTGTAATATGTAAAATGTTAAGACCGCCTGCGGTTTATGTCCGTGGGCGGCCGGTTTAGTAAGATGTGTTTATTCTGCTGAAGCTTTGGGAGAATGGCTTGTCTTGATGCGATTAAATGATAGATAAATCTGAAGCTTACGAGGTGACTATGTGAAAAAATTAGTAGTATTAAGTGCGGCTTGCGGGGTTGGGAAATCTACAATAAAAGATACTTTGAATGAAACTAATGTATTAGACAATTGGGCTTGCATTGATACAGATGAAGTAGGTATAAATTGGTGGGATTATGCAGGTACAAAGAATGAGGCAAAATTTAACGAAGATTGTTTAGCTGAAGCTGTAAGAATGTCTGATAATAAGAATTTGCTTTTTGTGACATGTATGAATCCATATGATTTCTATGGAACGGTTAATATTCCGCAGAATATTACATCAACCTTTTTTATTGGTATGACTTGTTCGGATAAAGAAATAACAAGACGGCTGAAAGCAAGACCAGAGGAAAGAATGTGTGGAAGCGACGAATTTATTGCAGGACAAATCCAATATAATAATTGGTATAAGAAAAATGCCGGTAAATTTCAGCTCTACATAGATAATACAGATAAAACAGTTGAGGAAACGGTGAAAGAAATATCAACATTTCTAAAAGGAATCGATAGATGAGTTCCGATTTGGAAAGGCACGCAAAATTTCAGTTTATAGGGCAGTTATTTTTTGAGGGGTACTGTTGGTCTTTTCATCCCTGCGCCTCCCCGAGTGACCCCACAGACACCCGGGGAGGCGCATGCTTACACCTTCTAATCCGCTTTTGGTTCCTCAACCACCACAACCTTAATTCCCTTTTCCTCAAAGGCAGATATCTGCTCCTCAGAGCAATCCCAATCGGTGATGATAGTATCAAACCTATCCGCCTCGCAGACCTTAATAAACGAATCGGTGCCGACCTTTCCGCTCGGGATCAGCAGGCAGCTTCTGCGGCTGTTGCGGATGACCGTCCTTTGGAACGCGGCAGTCTCATCCGTGCCGTTGGAAAGCCCGAATTCCGCCGTTAATCCTGCCCCGGTGATAAAGCAGAGATCAAAGTGCATCCGGCTGACAAATTCATTTGCGAGGCTATCCACCACTGAGCCGCTCTGTCGCATCTTGCCGCCGGCGACGTAAACCTCGATATTGTCAAACCGCCTAAGCCTGTTCGCGATATCCACCGAGTTCACAACAACCGTAAACCTGATATCCTTCGGCAAAAGTGTTGACATGAGATACCCGAACGAACCCCCGGTCAGGTATATCGTGTCGTTTTCGTGAATCATCTCCACCGCCGCGCTGGATATTTCGCGGTAGTTGTCGAAAACCGGCATATTGTCGAAGTCACGGTCGGCGGGCGATTTTACGCTTACCTGACCTATCTTTATCGCGCCGCCGTAGGCTCTTTTGCAAAGCCCCTTTTGTTCAAGAATCCTAAGATCCCGGCGGGCGGATTCTTCGGATATGCCGTATTTTTCGGTTATCTGAGCTACGGTTATTTTGCCGACCTTTGAGATGGTGTCTGCAATTTCCTGCTGTCTTTCTTCAATAAACATTGTTTGCCTCCTTCTGGTATTTTTCTCTATTATCGAATTCGATGATACCATTATAGCAACATAATCGGTAATTGTCAAGCATAATCGGTAAAATATTTTTGCAAAAATCAAAAATAATCGGTAATCAGCCGGATTTGCTCTTGATATATCCGCGCGGATGTGCTATAATAACTCACAAATCACAAAATAAATAAGAAAGGGTGTAGAAAATGCCCATAAAAATCCCTAATTCTCTGCCTGCCGCGAAGACGCTGACCGACGAAAACATCTTCATAATGACCGAGACCCGAGCCATGACGCAGGACATCCGCCCGCTTAAAATACTTATTCTGAACCTTATGCCCACCAAGGTGGAGACTGAAACTCAGCTTATAAGGCTTATCGGCAACACTCCGCTTCAGGTGGAGGTGGAGCTTATACATACCGCCAGCCATGAATCTAAGAATACCTCGGCGGAGCATCTTCTTTCGTTTTACAAGACCTTTTCCCAGGTGAAGAACCAGCGCTTTGACGGCATGATAATCACCGGCGCGCCGGTTGAGCATCTCGAATTTGAGGACGTTGAATACTGGCAGGAGCTTTGCGAGATATTCGAGTGGACTAAAACCCACGTTCACTCAACCTTCCACATCTGCTGGGGCGCACAAGCGGGGCTTTATTATCACTTTGGGATAAAAAAGAAGCTGCTGCCCGAAAAGCTTTTCGGGGTGTTCGAGCACACCGTGGACTACAAAAACCCCATACTTTTCAGAGGGTTTGATGATGTTTTCTACGCCCCTCATTCGCGTAATTCGACGGTTGATATAAAGGACGTTGAAGCCATACCCGAGCTTAAAATTCTTGCAACAAGCCCGGTTGCCGGGGTTTACGCCTGCATGACGGGCGGCGGCAAGCAGATCTTCATAACCGGTCACTCGGAATACGACCCCGGAACGCTTGCTAAAGAGTATTTCAGGGACAAGGCAAAGGGGCTTGACATAAAGGTTCCCGCAAACTATTTCCCGAACGACGACGAAACCAAGCCGCCTATAGTCAGATGGCGCGCACACGCAAACCTGCTCTACTCCAACTGGCTCAACTACTTTGTATATCAGACTACTCCTTATGATGTGGAGAGCATTAAGTAATTGATTATTAAAAGCCTGCTGTTCATGCGGGCTTTTATTGTTGATGTATCGTGATATATGAAATGTGCTTATATTCTGCGTCTGCTTTGAAACATGCGCATTATCGCCTAAAAGCCGAAAATATTTTTAGTATTTTGCGACAAAAGTCGCTTTGACAAATTGATTTATCCGTGCTAAAATAATTAAGTCGAACAGCCAATCGGCGTAGAATCACGACAGGATTCTACGCCGATTTTTCTGTTTGCCGCAGTTTTCAGGCAGCTTTTCTCAGATAAAGACTCCTTTTAATCTTTATTTCATTTCAGGAGGATTTATATGGAAACAGAAAATCAAAGCAGCTATCTTGGAAAGGAAAAGCTTTCAAAGCTGTTGGGCAGGTTTGCAATACCTTGCATATTATCGCTGATAATATCCTGCCTTTATAACATTGTGGATCAGATATTTGTCGGAAATATGATAGGCACTGCGGGAAACGCCGCCACCGGAATCATCTTCCCGATAACGGTTATCGGATGGGGCGCTTCGCTGTTCTTTGGCGACGGCGCGGCGGCATACCTCAGCATGGCTTTGGGCAAGAAAGAAACGCAGAAAATCCATACGAGCGTTGCCAACGCCGTGCTTATGGCTTTTCTTTCGGGAGTCATAATAATTGCTGTAGCCTACGCCGGAGGAGATAATCTTTTAAGACTGCTCGGCGCTAAGGATGCCGAAACGCTTTCGCTTGCTTCGGATTATGGCGTTATTATTTACGCTATGATGCCATTGGCACTGGCTCAGAACTGCCTTGCTTCCATCATCCGCGCGGACGGAAGCCCCAAGCTGGCGATGGGAGCTATGTTTACAGGGGCAATCATCAACATAATTGGCGACCCTATTTTCATCTCGTTTATGGGCATAAGCGGAGCGGCAGTTGCCACAATTTTGGGGCAGTTTGTTAGCTTTTTGATATGCGCAAGCTATCTGTTCCGCGCAAAAAGCTTCAAAATCAGCGTGAAAAGCTTTATCCCGGACGGCAGACTGCTAAGACAGATTATGGCGCTCGGAACTTCCAGCTTCTTAACTCAGTTTTCCATTGTTGTAATAACCATAATTAATAATATTTTACTTGTTGAGTATGGCGAGCTTTCACCTTACGGTCAGGTTATTCCGCTTTCGGCGTTCGTTGTTATTATGAAGCTTTTCCAGATAATTCTGAATATAGCCATAGGAATAGCCGCCGGTGCACAGCCAATTGTAGGCTATAACTACGGCGCAAAGCTATATTCAAGGGTAAGAGAGCTTTTAAAGCTGATTCTTGAATACACAGCTTTAGTATGCATAGTGGCAACCCTGCTTATTGAGCTGTTCCCTAAAGCGTTTATACTGATGTTCGGCTCCGATGGTGAGCTTTATCTTGAATTTGCAACAGGCTGCCTGCGTATTTATTTATCGCTGATACTGTTTACCTGCCTGCAAAAGGTCTGTGCAATATTCCTTCAATCGATCGGCAGGGCGAATCTGGCGGCTCCGCTTTCAATGCTCCGTGATGTCTTTCTGATTATCGCCTCGCTGATAGTTCCCTTGAAGTTCGGAGTTACCGGTATTTTCTGGGCGGCGCCTATTGCAGATATTTTAGCGTTTATCCCAACTGTATTCATCATGGTTAGGGTATGGAAGTCGCTGAGACAGGATGACGCACAGCTTGAAACCAAGCCAGAACAGGTAATAAAGCCCTCGAAGCCGGGTGCTATTATTACCATTGCCCGCGAGCATGGCTCATCAGGCAAGCAGATAGGCAGACTTATAGCACAGATGCTTGGAATACCGTTCTATTACAAGGAAATGACCGCGCTTGCCGCTCAGGAAAGTGGGCTTGACAGGGAATTCATTTCGGATATAAACGTAAATTCGCCTGCACTGCTTCACAGCCTTTATTTGAGCACAGATGTTGTTCAGCAGGCAGTTGCCGCACAGGACAAGGTAATACGAAAAATCGCCGAAAACGGAAGCTGTGTTATAGTGGGAAGAGCCGCCGACTATGTCCTTCGGGATTATAACGACGTTGTCAGAGTGTTCGTCTACGCTCCCGAGGATTACCGCATTAAGCGCGTAATGGAGGTATACAACGACAGCCCCGAGGAAGCAAAGAAGAATATCCGCCGCTCCGACGAGGCAAGGGCGTCCTATTATGAAAACGTTTCAGGTCAGACCTGGGGAGACAGACACAATTATGAGCTTATGCTCGACGGCTCCGTAGGTCTTGAAGCGGCGGCTAAGACTGTCTGCGATTACGTACAGAACAGGGGCAGGAGAGAGTCAGA
>CALDFS010000140.1 GCA_937942105.1 uncultured Ruminococcus sp.
TATGGGTCATATCGCCATGATAAAAGCCGCCATGAAAAAGCTTAAGCCGGACAAGCTTATAATGATGCCCGCACACATCGCGCCGCACAAGCAGGCACATAACCTTGCTCCCGATTCGGCAAGGCTTGAAATGTGCCGTATTGCCGCAAAGGATATCCCCGGCGTTAGCGTTAGCGATTACGAGCTTAAAGCCGGTGGAAAGAGCTATACCGTAAACACCCTTGAAAGCTATCACGCCGCCCATCCGAGCGAACAGCTCTGCTTTTTAATGGGCAGCGATATGCTTGAATCCTTTCTGGGATGGTACAGGGCGGACAGAATCTTAGAGCTTGCAAGCCTCGCCTGCGTGTCAAGAAGCCGCGACGACGGTCTTAGAATACAGAATAGTGCCGAAAGAATCCGCTCGGCTGGCGGAAGGGTCGCGATAATAGAATCCGACCCGGTGGACGTTTCATCTACCGAAGCAAGAGCGAGTTTTTTGGCATTCGGAAGCTCTGGCGGGCGGGTTCCAAAATCGGTAGAAAAGCATATTTTGAAAAATAAGCTTTATAATTTTGACAAATCGAAGTATAATAAATATACTGAATTTCTCAGCCAGCGGCTTTCGGAGAAGAGGTTTATCCATTCGCTGGGTGTTGCCAACGAATCGGTAATGCTTGCATATCTGAATGGCTTCGATATCGATAAAGCCTATTTTGCGGGACTTATGCACGATTGCTGCAAGGAGCTTCCCAAGGAATCACAGCTTGAACTTGTAAAGCGCAGCCGATATGAGGTCACCGATGTTGAGCTTGAAGCCCCCAAAACCCACCACGGCATAGCGGCGGAGGTTTACCTGCGGGAGAATTTCGGCGTGGATGACGATGCGATTCTTTCCGCCGTGCGGTATCACACGGTCGCCAAGGGCGGGATGGGCATACTTGACAAAATTGTTTATATGGCAGACCTGACCTCTGCAGAGCGGGATTATCCCGATGTTTCGGTGATCCGTGCAGCTACACGCGAAGATATCGACGTCGGTCTTTTAGAAGCGCTTAGGTTTTCAATTCGGGATTCGGTGTCGAAATCAAGAGCCATACCTCACCTTACCTTTGAGGCTTATAACGACGCTGTTAAAGCAGTTTCATCCAAAAAACAAGGCAGAATGTAGGAACTAAAGGATATCACCGCCCTTGTTGAGCTTTAAATGAAAAAATTCAGCTATATTTCAAGGCTAAAGCTTGCGGTGCTTGTATCCTGCATAATTTCGGGGACGGCTACCTATATACTTTTGTCCCTTGCTGCGAACGCGGGCAGAAAACAGGCGCTTTTAAAAAGTGTTCCTTCCGATTACGCTCGTTATGCTTCACAGGGATACGTTTATGAAACCGTTTCCAACAAAAGAAATATAATCATTTCCGTCACCGACCAAGAGGAGCTTGCAAGGCTTCAGCTGTGGACCTTTGACGAGGATAAGAAGACGCTCGACATTCTTGAAATCCCGCCGCAGACTCTTTTAAGCGCGGATAACTTCAACGGCACGGCGTCTAAGGCTTACGCTTCGGAAGTGTACAGGGATATTATTTCACGCGCGGTAATGCTTGACATCTGCGGAAGCTTCGAGATGGACACCGAAGCGCTTTCGCATATAGCCTCGGCTTTCGGCGGAATCGAGATAAAGCTTTCTGAACCGGTGAAAATCGGTGAAAACACACTTGCAAAGGGTAAGCGCACCGCCGCAGGAAGCGTTGCGGGAATAATCGCTTCGGACAGGGAAGCGTATACCTCCGGCAACCGTGATCGGGCGGAGCTGTTCATAAGGATTACAGCTTCTATCATACGCTCCATGAACGACAGGGGAGCGGTGGAGTGGTTTACGGCGCTGATGGATATTATCACCAACGAAATCAAGGCGGATATGAACATCTCTCAGCTTATGGAGCTTGTAAATCTTTCAAACAAAATTGATATTGAGGATGTAAACATAATGCTCCTTCCTGGGCAGGCATCCCAAAACGGCTTCTATTTAGCCGAGACGGATAAAACGGCAAAGCTTCTGAACGAGTACTTTCGTGTAAAAGGAAGCGTGTTTGAAGCCAACAGGCTGGGCTTTACAATTGCGGACGGCGTGAAGGAGCAGTATCCATCCGACAAAACGAAAATAAAAGAAATTTTAAAATAAAAAATCTATAATAAAGGACTGATATTATGACGCAGAAAGAAAAACTATCCGAAATCATCAAGGCTCTTGACTCTAAAAAAGCCGAAAACATCAAGGCTATAAAGATAGGCGATTTAACTATCATTGCGGACTATTTTGTTATAGCCAACGGCACATCCACCACCCACACCCGCGGACTTGCCGACGAGGTAGAGTTTAAGCTCGGCGAAAAGGGAATAAAGCCCGACCATATCGAGGGCTTCGACGGCGCAAGCTGGATAGCTATGGACTACGGCGATATCATAGTTCACGTGTTCTATAAGGACACCCGCAGGGATTACGCCCTTGAAAAGCTGTGGAGCGACGGTGAAGCAGTTGACATTAGCGAGCTAATGTGATATACTACACTTTATTCTATAAAATTTGGCACTGTAAGAAAAAGCAAATTTATTCACAAGGACTGATAGTATGAAATACAATTTTGAAGCAGTAGAAAGCAAATGGCAGAAATACTGGGAGGATAATAAGACCTTTGAAGCCAAAATCGACCCGGAAAAGAAGAAGTTTTACGGCTTGGTCGAGTTCCCTTATCCTTCTGGAGCGGGAATGCACGTCGGTCATATCAAGGCATATTCCGGTCTTGAAGTAATATCCCGCAAGAAAAGGCTTGAAGGCTATAACGTTTTGTTCCCGATAGGCTTTGATGCTTTCGGTCTTCCTGCCGAGAACTATGCTATAAAAACCGGCATTCACCCCAGAATCTCCACCGACCACAACATCCACCATTTCTCGGAGCAGCTTAAAAAGGTAGGCTTCTCCTTCGACTGGTCGCGCACCATCGACACTACCGACGAGGATTACTATAAGTGGACTCAGTGGATATTCCTCAAAATGTTCGAGCACGGTCTTGCTTTCAAGGATAAGACCCTTGTAAACTACTGCCCAAGCTGTAAGGTAGTCCTTTCAAATGAGGATTCGCAGGGCGGCAAGTGCGATATCTGCCACAGCCAGATAGTTCAGAAATCAAAGGACGTTTGGTATCTGCGCATAACTCAGTACTGCGACAGGCTGCTTGAAGGATTAAAAGAGGTCGACTATCTGCCCAACATAAAGCTTCAGCAGGAAAACTGGATAGGTAAGTCCACCGGTGCGTTTGTCAATTTCGAGCTTAAGGGAATAGATGAAAAGCTAAGGATATACACTACCCGCCCGGACACTCTTTACGGCGTTACCTTTATGGTAATGGCACCGGAGCATCCCATAATTGATGAAAACAAAGATAAGATAGCCAATATGGCTGATGTCGAGGCTTACAGGGCTGAGTGCGCAAAGAAGACCGAGTTTGAAAGAACCCAGCTTGTAAAGGATAAGACCGGCGTTAAGCTTGACGGCATAGCGGCGATAAACCCCGTAAACGGCAAGGAGATACCCATTTACATATCCGATTATGTAATGATGGGCTACGGCACGGGAGCTATCATGGCTGTTCCCGCTCACGATCAGAGAGACTATGAGTTTGCAAAGAAGTTCGGCATAGATATCATTCAGGTAATCAAGGGCGGAGATATAGAAAAGGAAGCCTACACCGGCGACGGCGAGATGATTAATTCCGGCGTTCTCAACGGTCTTACAAACAAGCATGATTCGATTGAGAAAATGCTTTCATTCCTTGAAGAAAAGGGAATTGGTGAAAAGGGCGTTCAGTATAAGATGAAGGATTGGGCGTTCAACCGCCAGCGCTACTGGGGCGAGCCTATTCCGATAGTATACTGCGAGCATTGCGGAATGGTTGCCGTTCCCTATGACGAGCTGCCCTTAAAGCTGCCCGAGGTTGAAAACTTCGAGCCGGGTTCGGACGGCGAAAG
>CALDFS010000141.1 GCA_937942105.1 uncultured Ruminococcus sp.
GGCGGGCTTATCTGCCTTGTAGGTCAGGGGATTCTGGAGCTTTACAAGGCTACAGGCTTTGAAAAGGATGAAGCCGCCGCCCTGACCTCGCTCACCCTTGTTTTAGCTTCGGCGGTGCTTACCGGCGTGGGGCTTTACCCCAAGGTCGCAAAGCATGGCGGGGCGGGAACCTTGGTGCCGATAACAGGCTTTGCCAACGCAGTGGTATCCCCGGCGATAGAGTTTAAAACCGAGGGCTGGGTGCTTGGCGTGGGCGCAAAGGTGTTCGCGATAGCGGGACCGGTAATTCTTTACGGCGTTACGGCGAGCGTTATTTACGGTATAATTTATTTTATCGTAAATCAGGTGATGTAGACGGTTCGCAGGGGAGCCGTGCCCTCCACAGTCTGGGGGTAGCAGAGGCTTGGACGCCATGGGCGTCCTGGCGATACAATCGCCCATGCGCATTGCGCATAAGCCTCTGCCCGCAGGCAGTGCGGCTTCTGTAGGCATTACGGTCAGGGTACAATCTTAGAGGGGCACGGCGGTCGGGAACGCACATTGTTCGATTCCCGTTTTTTATTGTTTATGGGGGATAAATTAGTAGACAAATCAGCCAGAGTGTGGTATAATAAAGTTATCATTCAGTTAAATGACGGGATTATGCCGATATTATGAAAAGCAATTGCGAACGGAGGAGATATTATGGATATGATTCGCTCGGACAGTTATTTGGCAAGCAACTACAATGAAATTTCCGATTATTGCAACAAGAATCACGCGCCGGTGTTTATCACCAAAAACGGAGTAAGGGATTTGGTGATTTTATCAGATGAAGAGTATTCAAGGCTGATAGACGAAAGGGAACTGGATTTGGCACTTGCCAAGGGCTTTGAAGATATGGAAGCAGGAAGATATCAGCCAGCTGATGAGGTATTTGCAGAAATCGAAAGGAGATTCGGCTTTGAGCGAATATGAAATCGTTATTGAAGCTGAAGCAAAAGACGATATAGTTCAAATTTTTGAATATATATGCAATACACTAATGGAGCATAATACAGCTTCAAGAATCTATTTGAATATATATAAATCAATAAGCTCATTAGGCATATTTCCTGAAAGATGTGCAGTTATCAGAAAAGAACCATGGCATTCAAAAGGAATGCGTAGACTTATTAGCGGGAATTATTTAATATTTTATTATATAGATAAGAAAGCGCATATCATACATATTCTGAGAGTGCTTTACAGCAAAAGAAACTGGGAAAATATATTATAGCAGGGAGGAACATTATGACAAAGATATTGATTCACGAGGGCGACAGAGCGTTGTTCAACAACCATGTTGATTTCTGCGTGGGAACAGGCAGAATGGGCTTGGCTCTGCAAAAGGAGTATTATGACCAATTAAAGCTTGTTCAGCAGGAAATCGGCTTTAAGCACATCCGCGGGCATGGATTGTTTACAGACGATATGGCTATCTATCAGGAATACCGCGAAAATTGGTTTGACCCCAACAGTCCCACTCATATCGAGTACAACTTTACATATCTTGATTTGGTGATGGACAGCTATCACGAGCTTAACATCCGTCCGTTTATCGAGCTGGGCTTTATGCCCCAGAAGCTTGCTTCCGGCGAGCAGACGATCTTTTACTGGAAGGGCAACACCACCCCGCCTAAGGACTATGAAAAGTGGTGCGATTTGGTTAAGGCTATGCTAAGCCATCTTGTTGAAAGATACGGCGAGGAAGCTTATGAATACCCGATAGAGGTCTGGAACGAGCCTAACCTGCCCGGCTTCTGGTACAAGGCGGATATGCAGGAATATTTCAAGCTGTTTAAGTATAGCTTCAACGCCATAAAGTCGCTTGACAAGCGCTTCAAGGTGGGAGGACCCGCAATCTGCGGCGTTAGGGATGTTGAATGGATAACCGAATTCATGCGGTTCTGCCGTGAGGAAAAGCTGGATATAGACTTCGTCACCCGCCATCACTACACCACGGAGAACCCGGAGCATGACGGTCACTATGGCTATGCCAAGCTTATGAACCCGGAAGACGGTTTTGCAAATCTTCAGACTACCCGCGATATTATCGACAGCTTCGAGGAATACAAGGGGCTGCCCATACACATCACCGAGTTCAACACCTCATATATCCCCAACTGCCCTGTTCATGATACCAACCTTAACGCGGCATATCTGGCTCAGCAGCTTTCAAGGCTGGGCGATGTAAATGAATCCTACTCCTATTGGACGTTCGGAGACATCTTTGAGGAACAGGGAGTGCCATTTGCGCCCTTCCACGGCGGATTCGGCATGGTCGCAAACGGCTGTATACCCAAGCCCACCTTCTACGCCTTCAAGTTTTTCAAGGATTTGCAGGGCGAATGCATGTATAAAGGAGACAACGCCATTGTATTAAGGACCGCCGAGGGCTATAGGCTATGCGCATGGAACATCTGCCGAAAGGGCGAGGATAAGACTGCCGAGCTTGAAATAAGTCTGCCGGCAAGCGGTGAATACAGTGTTATTTACAAGACGGTGGACGAAACCACCTGCAACCCCTTGAAGGTTTGGCACGATATGGGCGAGCCGCAGTGCCTTTCAAAGGAGCAGACCGAGCTTTTACGCGAAGCTGCCAAGCCACTTATAACCTCGGAAAGAATAGCTGCCGGCGGCGAAGCGGTCATAAAGCTCAGCCTGAGCCGAAACGCTCTTGTTTACGCTGAGATAAAGCGGAGCGGCATCACTTCGGACAGAGGATTTGACTATGTCCGCGCTACCACAACCTTGTAATCTGCACTTAACCTCTACCCTGTAATCTGCGCTGATGCCTCGCGCAGTCGTCGCGCAGGATGACAGAATGTGTCATTGTAAAAAAAGAATAATCTTATAAAAATTTGCGTTCTTATTAAAAAGGGCGCAAATTTTGTCGTATGCTGTTGACTTTAGTATAGCAATGTGCTAAAATATTATTATAATTATAATAATAACGCAAAATGGCACTGGCGTTATTTGATAGCAAAAAATCCTGCGCAAGGAGTGACAGCATGCCTAATTACAATATAGGAGCGTTTATAAAATACAGAAGGATCGAGCTGAAAGTATCGCAGTCGGAGCTTAGCCGTGGCATATGCAATGTGGGAACGCTTTCAAGAATCGAAAACGGCGAGCATCTGCCGCGAAACGAAATTTTAGAACAGCTTTTGCAGAGGCTTGGGTACTTCGGCAATGTTTTTGACGGACTTTTGACCGAAGAGGACTTTAAAGCTGCTGAAACCGTTCAGCGGGCGAAAAATTTGACTTCCTTCGGAAAGGTGAAAGAAGCCAAGGCGCTTGTTGACGGCTTAAACATAAGCTCTGAGGGACTGCGGCGCCAGGACAGGCAATTCTGTGACCGTTTGGAAACCGTTCATCTCAGATCAATCGGCGCGATAACCAACGAGCAGGCTTTGGAAAGATTCATCGGCATTTTAGAGCGTTCATCAGGCAGCTTTGATATTAAAGAGCTTCCAACGGTTTTAAGCTCCGAGGAAATGTGTCTTTTAAACAACATAGCAATATGCTATGCCAACACCGGCAAAACAGAAACGGCAATAAAAATCCTGTATCACATGAAGCGGATATGCGAGGGGAATATAGTTGACTACTATGAATCAATGAAGTCGCTGCCCGGAATACTTTATAATCTTTCCAAGTGCCTGGGGCAGAGCGGCAGATTTGATGAGAGCATAGCCATATGCGAATATTCGATAGAGATGCTGACAAGAACCGGCTGGCTCAGAGTTCTTCCGCAGACGATGTATACCCTTGGTGTGTCGCTGGTGAAAAGAGGCAAAGCGGAGGATGCCGAGCGTGCAAGGAAGATTTTGGACGACGCTTATCAGCTGAGCCTGATTTTAAGCGGAGAAAGCAAGCGCACCAACCGCATAAGGAAGTTTATATCGGAGAATTTCACCGAATAAGTCAGGAGCGATATTATGCCGAATTACAGCATAGGTGCATTCATAAAGCACAGAAGAAACGAGCTGAAGATATCTCAGTCGGAGCTTTGCTGTGGGATATGCAATGTTGGAACGCTTTCGAGAATTGAAAACGGCGAGCTTCTGCCCAAAAGCGAAATCGCGGAGCTTATTTTGCAAAGGCTTGGATATTCCAGCGGGGCTTTTGACGGTTTTCTGACCGACAAGGATTTTACAACAGCTCAGACGATTCAGAAGGCGAAAAATCTGACCTCGCTTGGGAAAAATGACGAGGCAAGGGCAGTTATCGAAGAGCTGAGCAGGGATTACGAAAGCTTACGGCTTCAGGACAAGCAGTATTGCGACCGCACGGAGACAATTCTTTTGAATTCAAGTGATAAAATATCAGACGAACAGGCTTTGAAAAATTTAATTCGTATTTTAGAGCGTTCCATAGGAAGATTCAACTTAGACGAGCTTCCGAAGGTCGTCAGCTTTGAAGAAATGAGCCTTTTGAACAACATAGCTATCAGATATGCCCGCATAGGAAGGATGGATACAGCAATAAAAATCCTGTATCATATGAAGGATATTAACGAGCAAAATATTATTGATCAATATGAATCTATGAAATCGCTTCCCGGAATACTTTATAATCTTTCAAAATATCTGGGGCTTAGCGGAAGATATGATGAAAGCATAGCCATATGTGAGCATTCGATAGAATTATTAAGAAGAACAGGATGGTTCAGGCTGTTGCCTCAGACAATGTATGATCTTGGCTGGTCGCTGTTTAAAAGAGGACGTGCAGAAGATTTGGCACGCGTAAGGAAAATTATGAATGAAGCTTATCGCCTCAGCTCAATAATCAGCGGAGACGGTAAGCTTACACGCCATATAAGTAAGTTTATAGCGGAAAATTTTAAGTAGGATCAGATGCCAAGATTGATTACATCATCATAATCCCCATTTGTTGAATCTTCATTGCCGCTTGAACCTTTGGGCGGCAGCTCACTTTCCTTAACGCCGGGGATACCGGAAGCATCGGGGGTGGGCAAAATGCCTGCTCCTGCACCCGCGCCCGCACCGACAAGGATTACTGCTGCTGCCAAGATGGCGAATATTTTGTCTTTGATGTTTTTCATTTTATTACCTCCAAAAAAATTAGTATAATCATATTAGCACAGCTGAATGGAGTTGTCAGTCGAAAAATGTCAAAAATTGTTTTGCATCAGACCGCAAGTGTATTGACAACAGGTTTTGCCTGGTATATAATTTATCTGTTTAAGCGATCAATCTTTTCAGATAAATCGTTTAAGCTACGGATATGATTTCATAAGCAAGAATCGGCGCTTGGGAAGGCGCCGGTTTTTGTTTATAAAAATATATAATAAGGCTCCGAATATCCTGTAAAGAATGTTCGGAGCCGTATTGATTTTAGGGGGTCACTAAACTGAAAAATTATTCGGGGAGCTTATCGCTGAACATGATAAGCTGCGAGGTCACCTTTTCGTTTTCGGTGAGGGGCTTGAAGGTGCCGTTTTCGTAGAGCTTATTTAGAACGATAACCGCCATGCTGAGGCCAAGCAGAACATTTGCGGTATCGCTCATGATAAGGTCGCGCATGTGCTCGGGGTAATCCCTTGCGCGAATCTGCGTTGCTTCGAGCTCGGCGTCGATGTATTTGCGCACCTCGGCCGCTGAAAGCTCGGGAAGACTGCTAAGACGCTTCTTAGCTTCGTCAGACGCTACCATTATGTTCACCCTGCCGTTGTCGTCGATAAGCTTCCTTTCGCGAAGACGGGCGAATTTCTCGGCGTTCGAGGGGGTATCGTCTATAGCACCGATGATGTATTCGTAGAGGTATTCGTAGTCCTCCGAAAGGTTGTTCTGCCATGCTCCCACGCGTGAGCAGAGAACGGAATCGACCGACACGGAGCTTACATTATATTTATAGCTCCAGCGTTCCATGATTCCGCACGCCCACAAAATGGGAATCTTTATTGTTGACTTATAGTCGGGGTCGGAGGGTTCGGACATTATGTTTACATAAGCGATAAACTCACCGCCCGCCTTGGTGCGTATGCAGTATTTGTTCCACGCCTCATCATGCGGCTTGAGGTCACCGGTGTAGCCCGATTTGAACGCACGGTTGCCCACCGCGAAGAATACCGCGGCGGCTTCAAAGAGCTCTCTGTTTCCGTCGGGGATATAGATATCCCGAATGTCCTTAACCGAGTCGATGACTGCCTTTACATATCCCGAGGATATAAGCTCGTCGGCGATTTCGAGTTGTTTTTTGTAGTTGATTTCGTCCTGCTCGATGGAGTAAGTCAGCGGGCTGAAGCAGACGTTGGTGGTGTATTTGTCCTTGGATTTGCCGCTCTTGCGGACTAAGAAGCCGTTTTCTTCCAGCATATTGATTCTGTCCTCGATGAAAACAAGGGTCAGCCCCAGCTCGTCAGCGATTTCTTCCTTGGTTCTTGGGGTGAAGTATACGCTGTAGACGATGTTGAGGTTTATCATATCCGAAAGATATGATTCGGGACCCTCGTTTGCGCCCGTATGTCCGTCATGAGCGAATACGCATTTTGACGGTGATAAGGGATTTAATCCCAGCTTGCCTATTTTTCTTTCCATGGTGTAGTCCTTTCTTAGTTCGTCTCTGGCCTTGTTTAAGTGCCATTTTACTGTTCCGACAGGAAGACTGAGCCTGCGTGAGATTTCGGCTATCGGCACTCTTTCAAAATAGTGCAAATACACAATTTCCCGCCGGGTTTTTGTTAAAAACGCTATTTCCACGCGAAGGCGGTCGTATTCCTCCTTCTGCTCTGCCGCACTGAAATCATCCTGAAAAGGATAATCGGCGTCATAAAGGGATACCCGCTTGCCCTCACCGCCCGGCTTTAGCTTTGCGCGCAGGTGTTTTGAATAGACATGCTCGCACACCTGCCAGACAAAACCGTCGGGGTTGCTTATGTCGTCAGTCTTTAAAAGGGCGACCCAAAGCTGAGCACCTATAGCGGCGCATAGCTCCTCGGCTTCGTCGTAGGAAAAGCATTTCTTTATAGAGTAGCCGTAAATTTTTTTGAAGTATTGCTCGATTATGCGGTTGGCGGATTGCTTGTCCATGTGCAGCCTTCCTTGTCGGTTGTGAATGTTGGTGATAAGCTTATTCTACGCTTACGCGCAGAATAAGTGTAAACGCTCCGGAGACGTTTGTACCGTTCTTGCTTTTTGCTTAGTACGACTATATAGTACCACGGAAATTTAAAAGGTTGGCGGTATTTATTATTTTATCAGATTTTTTGCGGGATGGGAATACTGAAATATAAATTTCAGTCGGATTTGCTGCTTTAAAGTACTTGACATTGTGGAAAATCGGATTTATAATAATTGTAAATAATGTAGAAGTATACTTGTTTCAGGCTGAAATACACTGTTGGTGATATTTCTTGCAATATTTTTATAAGCCTTGAAAGGAATGGTTTTATGAAAAAATCGAAAGTTCGTTTTATCTTGACCATCATGGCGGCTGCGGTCATGATGTTTTGCATGAGTATTGGCGCATTTGCGAGTACAAATGTTGATGTAAATGCGAAATCGAGCATAAACGTTGAAGAAGCTTATGACTTTGCAACGAAGTTTTTATCTGACTTCTACAATGGCGCGCACTATGTTTCGGAAGATTGTGATTTATCAAAATATATAAGCAACGAAAGCTTTTTGGAATACATGAAGGATGTTTACCGGGGCGAGTCATCCACTTTCAGCCCCGGGGGGATAGAAGACCACCACATAGATTTCACTCTCAAAAGTTCAAAATCAATAGATAATCATATATGGCTTGAAGTTGTAACTGACCTTGAATTTAAATATACAGATTCGGATATAACTCCTAATGTTACAGATAGTGTAGAGCTGATAATCGGTTTGGAAAACGGAAGCTATGTCCTTAAAGACTACTATCTGACTTTCTGGGATACGGTTGTACGCGGCGGTATTACATCTATAGACGATCCTTATTTTTGGGATGATCCTGTAAAAGCTGAGGCTGTTCTTGCCGCTAAGAAAGAGATTGTTGAAGCGAGAAAGAAAACAGATGAAGAAATTGACTCCCGCTCAGTCAAGAATACAAGCAATAATGGGGTTAGCGGGGAAAGACAGCCTGCTGAGAACAGCAATCCTTCCACGGGCATGGCAATCGCCTTATTGCCGATGGCTTTGGCGGCAGGGGCTGTGGCTCTTGCAGGAAAAAAGAGGAGCGGGCACTGAAAATAAGCCTTAATTAGAACATGAAGCGGCGGCTAAATCACCCGATAGCTTAAATTATGCTATCGGGTGATTTTTTACTCCATAATCCCTCAAAAAGCGCGGCGGGGAAAACTATTGTCCGCAAATACTTGATGATATTGCAGTTAAGGCTGAGGAGAGGTTTGGGCAGGCGGCACAGACCAAGACTTCGGATTACACTTATATCAGGCTTTGTCACGAAAGAGGATTCGGAATAAATAAGCTGTGACAATTAAATGCTCGTTATCTACAGGTTAAAATAACGAGCATAACGAGCATCTTTATACAAATATACAGTAATTATTTAATAAAAATGTATAGTCATATGATTACTACTATATTTATCAGGTGAAAATCTCTTTTTTATTTCCTATTATGCGAACTAATGTTCACTTTTAACATAATTATAGTATTGTTTTGGTGTAATTTATAAGCAATATTAATCATGTTATAGTGAGAATGCTCGAAATGCTCGTTGTGCTCGTTATTTTCTCTCGGCACATAACGAGCATTTTTCACCCGATAACGAGCATCTGCCCGATTTTGCCCCTAGTAACGTTCCGACCCATGAAAGCCCGCGGGGAATGAATCCCGAAAAAGCCTTCCAAATACTTGACATCCGGCAAAATCGGGTATATAATTAATTGTTAATAATGCGGCAGTATATCCTTTTGCCGTAAATACTTTTTCGGAGGAATTTATTATGGCTATAAAAGCAACAACCATGTCCCGCGAGGGCTTTCAGAAGCTTCAGGACGAGCTGGAATATCTGGTAACTATAAGACGTAAGGAAGTGGCGGAAAAGCTGAAAGAAGCCCGCTCCTACGGCGACCTTTCCGAAAACGCCGAGTACGACGAAGCCAAGAACGAGCAGGGAATGCTCGAAGCTCAGATTGCCGATTTAGAGGTAGTAATAGCAAACGCTATAATCGTTGACGACGGCAGCCAGTCCTTGGACGAGGTCGGCATAGGCTCATATGTTAAGCTGAAGGACTTTGACCTTGACGAGATCGTTGAATATCAGATAGTAGGCTCTACCGAGTCTGACCCGGACGATAACAGGATTTCGGATGAATCGCCTGTCGGCAAGGCTTGTCTTAAGAAAAAGGTCGGAGATGTTTTTGAGGTAGAGGTTCCCATGGGAACACTGAAGTTCGAGGTTCTTAACATCAGAAGACAGTAAAAAATCCCAAAAGAAAGGTAAAAGGCTATGACAGAAGATATAAACACCGCTTGCGCTCCCGATGAAGAGCTTTCGCAGGAGGAGCTTAATTCTTTAAAGAAGATAAGAATGGATAAGCTTGACGCTATGAAGGCGGCAGGCAAAAACCCATTTGAAATAACCAAGTTCGACTTCAACATCACCGCCGCTGACCTGAAGGCGCACTATGAAGCCGCAGAGGCAAAGGCAAAGCAGGAAGCGGGCGAGGATGAAGCCAAGCTGAATGAGGGCTTGGAAGCCATTAAGCAGGACAGCTGGCGCATCGCCGGAAGAATTTTAAGCTGGCGCGATATGGGAAAGGCCAACTTCATCAATATTCAGGACGTAAGCGGAAGAATTCAGTGCTATGTTAGAATTAACGACATCGGCGAGGATAATTTTGCCGAATTCAAGAAGTGGGATATCGGCGACATTGTTGGCGTGGAGGGCTTTGTTTTCCGCACACGCAGGGGCGAGGTATCGCTTCACGCGAAGTCGATAACACTGCTTTCAAAGTCGCTTCTTCCCTTGCCCGAAAAGTGGCACGGCTTAAAGGACAGGGACGCAAGATATCGCCAGCGCTATGTTGACCTTATAGTAAACCCCGAGGTAAAGGACACCTTTAAAAAGCGCAGCCAGATCCTGCGCGAGCTTAGGGCTTACCTTGATTCAAAAGGATTTTTGGAGGTTGACACCCCTATTTTGACTCCGTTTGAGATTGGCGCGTCTGCAAGACCGTTTTTGACCCATCACAACACCCTGAATATGGATATGGTTCTTAGAATCGAGACGGAGCTGTATTTGAAGCGCCTTGTAGTCGGCGGAATGGACAGGGTTTACGAGGTCGGACGCATATTCAGAAACGAGGGTATGGATACCAAGCACAACCCCGAGTTCACAACTATTGAGCTTTATCAGGCCTACACCGACTTCCACGGCATGATGGATTTGGTGGAAGAGATGATGAAGACGGTTGCGGGTAACGTCTGCGGAACGCTGGAAATAGAGTATCAGGGTAAGAAAATCGACCTTTCCCACTGGGAGAGGCTGACTATGATAGAAGCCGTTAAGAAGTATTCCGGCGTTGATTTTAACGACTGGAAGACCGACGAGGACGCTATTGCCTGTGCAAAGGAGCACCACGTAAACCTGCCCGAGGTTCCCACAAAGGGCGCAATACTTGCAGAATTCTTCGATGCATATGTTGAGGAAAATCTGATCCAGCCGACGTTTATATACGATTATCCGGTTGAGATAAGCCCGCTTGCAAAACGCAAGCCGAGCGACCCTGCATTCACTGAGCGGTTTGAGTACTTTATAAACGCCACCGAGTTCGGCAACGCCTTCAGCGAGCTCAACGACCCCATCGACCAGCGCGAGCGCTTCGAGCGGCAGGTTGCCCAGCGCAAGGAGCTTGCCCCCGAAAGCAAGGCTCAGGTTGATTACGACTATGTTACTGCCCTTGAATATGGTCTTCCCCCGACGGGCGGACTGGGCTTCGGTGTGGACAGGCTTGTTATGCTACTGACTGACAGCGCTTCTATCAGGGATGTTTTGCTGTTCCCGACTATGAAGCCGGTGGAATAGATGAATCAGAATCAATCAGCGAACATAATTCTAAAGAAAGGGAATAATTATGGGCTTGTTTTTTAAATCAAAAAACCGGAAGCTGTCAAAAGAATTCAAGCAGGAAGCTGCGAGAATAGAAGCTGAAAGAAATAAAGGAATGGCAGCTGTAAGGGCTTATCAGGAAGAAAACAAAGAGAAATTACAGGCAATGGTTGCAGCAGAGGATGAATTGAATGAGCTTATCGGCACAGAACGGATATTGGTTTGCGGCGCAAGCAGCTTTACTAATATGCTGTTGAAGGATTTGTTGAAGAGAGCAAAAGAGGTTTACGACATTCTTTCTGCAGATTCATCCGAGATAGGGAAAAAGTGCTTAGAAGTGAAGCCTTCAATTTTGGCTTTAAGATACGATAAGCCCAATTTGGTTGATTTTGCACATGAAATCATGAAGATATATCCGGACGTTGTGATAATGGCTATTCTCAAAGAGCCTGATTCCCTTCCTTATAGCGAATCAGAACTGAGAGAAGCTCATATTATGGGCGCTGCGAAATTTCCATGTCGGACCGAAGAATTGGTTAAAGCGTTAAAAGAGATAAAAAGCCGATATCGTCCCAATGTTGAATATAAAGGAATGATAAATATGGATTCATTTGAATTGTTTCGGGAAAGCTTTTTGAAGAATGCCAATATTGATTTGGCAAATTACAGAGAACGCCTTATAGAGCGGAAAGTGAATCAGCTGATGAAAGCGCATAATTTTTCCACCTACCAAGAGTATGCTTGTGCAGTTGCCGGAAATGAAGGATTAAAGGAAGAGGTTATAGATAATCTTACAGTGCAGGTATCTGATTTTTTCCGCAACACGGGTATGTGGGAGGAACTGGAAAGCAAGTATATTCCGGAACTGATTGACCGATTTGGACCATCGCTGAAGGTGTGGAGCGCAGGATGCGGCAATGGAGAGGAAGCTTATTCCCTTGTTATATCTATGAAGGAGCATATAAATCTCGACGATATTTGTGTATATGCTACAGATATCAGCAGCGCGGCGCTGAATAGAGCAAAAAAGGCGGTGTTTGCGGAAAAAGGCGTTTCCAATGTGAAAGCACCGGCTTTGCAGAAATACTTTGCAGCAAAAGGCTCATGCTATCAAGTCGTGCCGGAAATTTGCAGTCGGGTGCGCTTTGAACGGCACGATCTTTTAAGCGATCCGTATCCAGAGGGATGCCATTTGATAGTGTGCCGTAATACATTGGGATATTTTACTCCCACAGCCGGTAAAATGGCATTGGAACGATTGGTCAGGGCGATGGCACCTCATGGACTTCTGTTTGTAGGGGAATGTGAAATGCGTCTGAATTACGAGAGTGTGGGGCTGAAAAATAGAGGCTACTATTTCTACGAAAAGGTATAATATTTCCGCAACTAATATCAAGCACACACCTTGAAAGTCGGCTATAATATGGGTAAACAGTCGAAAGGAAATGGGTATGGATTGGTTCAGATATGTTCAGACGATTATAGACGAAATCGACAGCTGCATTAAAAGCCGGGACGACGAAGCTCTGGCTTTGGAGAAGCTCGCCCAAAGGCTTGGGTATTCCGAGTTCTATATGTCACGCAAGTTCAAGGAGATTTCGGGAATGTCCTTTAAGGATTATCTGCGCGCAAGAAAGCTGGCTTTCGCTTTGAAGGACATCCGCGATACCCAAAAAGGAATTCTTGACATAGCCATAGACTACGGCTTTTCCTCGCACGAGGCGTTTACCCGCTCCTTTAAGGAGCTTTACGGCATTTCGCCGAGCGAGTATCGCAAAAAGCCTGTTCCGGTGGTACTGCGAACCATACTTCGACCTTTTGACTGCCATATTATAGAAATCGGAGGTTCAGGACTCATGAGCACAAACGACACTATTAAGACATATTTTGTGACGATACCCGCGCACAAATTCCTGCACATAAGAAACTACGAAAGCATAGGCTATTGGGATTTCTGGCAGAAGCAGTCGAAGATTCCCGGGCAGGACTGCGAGACGATTTGCGGGCTGCTTGACAGCATTAAGGGCAAGCTTGACGATGTTGGCGGAACCGAGGAAAATGCAAGCTCGGGTCAGCTGATGGCTTATATCAACGAGCCTTCGGGCAGGCTGTGCAGCTGGGGAATCCCGCTGGCAGAGGCATATGGGGTCAGGCTTCCGGCGGACTACAGCGGGGAAGTGCCTGAACAAATGCTGCTTATGGACGTTCCCGAGGGGGAGTATATCGTCTTCGAGCATGGACCGTTTAACTACGAGACTCAGAACTGCGCCGTCGAGGCAAAAATCGAGCAGGCTATGAAGGATTTCGACTGGGAAAAGAGCGGCTATCGGCTCGACACTACTCAGGGCAGAGTGTTCTATTTCTATCACGACGAAAAGCGGTTCTGGAAGTTTGTAAGACCTGTTAAGAAAGCATAAATTCGCTGAATCGCAAAAAAGCCGGCAGAACGCTGGCTTTTTTCTTTGTTATGTGATATACTTTTGTTTGACAGCTTCACCAATCAATTGAGCAAAGGAAGTATTACAGTGGTTAAAATCATAGAAATCACAAGCCTTGAAGCCCCCGAGCTATCGGTCTACACCCGCCTTACCGAGGCTCAGCTTAGAAACCGCTTAGAACCCGAAAAGGGCATATTCATAGCGGAAAGCCCGAAGGTGATTAAGCTTGCGCTGGACTGCGGATATCAGCCGCTCTCGCTGCTCACCGAGCGAAAGCATATTAACGGTCAGGCAGAGGGGATAATCCGGCAGCTGGAGGATATTTCGGGGAATGCCGTCCCCGAGGATATCATCCCGGTTTATACCGCTGATGATGGAATTTTGGAATCCCTTACCGGATATGCGCTATACAGAGGTGTTCTCTGCGCTATGCGCCGCCCCATCCTTAAAACCGCTGAGGAGGTGGCGAGGGGCGCTTCAAGGATAGCCGTGCTTGAAAACATCGCCGATGCTACAAATGTCGGTGCGATTATACGCTCAGCCGCCGCGCTGAATATGGACGCGGTGCTTGTCACACCATCCTGCTGCGACCCGCTTTGCCGCCGGGCTGTAAGGGTGAGCATGGGAACGGTGTTTCAGATTCCATGGACGTATATAGGAGCCGACCGCGAGGAATGGGAGCGCTCGGGTGCGGAGCTTCTGCGCGGCATGGGGTTCAAGACCGCCGCTATGGCTTTAGATGATAATTCAGTCAGCATGGACGACCCGCAGCTTGCCGCCGAGGAGCGGCTTGCAATAATCTTAGGCTCGGAGGGGGACGGTCTTGCCAAAAAGACTATCGCCGACTGCGACTATACCGTTAAGATACCAATGTCGCACGGGGTGGATTCTTTAAACGTTGCCGCCGCGAGTGCGGTTGCTTTTTGGGAGCTTAGGAAGAGAGGATAAGAAGGGCGCTTGGCTTTTTATATCCCATAAAGCATGACAATTTGGATATTTACGGAGGTAAAACAATGCTTGAAATAAAAGAAATACAACAGATAATGCTGCATTTTGGACTGCCGGTTCAAAGTGTGACCAATTTTTACGATACCTCACGCGGGGATGACGACAAGCGTCTGAACTACATTCTTGATGATAAATACGTTCTAAAGGTCAATTCCGTAGGGACCATGTGGGAAGACAGATTGCGGGAAATCAAGCGGCTTATTGCCCGCTACCGCTCTATCGGCGTATACTGTCCCGATATTATACCGGCTTTGGATGGCAGTCTGTCTTATACCATCTGCAAGGACGGTGCTGAGTATATCTGCTTTGTTGAAGAATATGCAATGTATCCCGTGCTTGCGGATGGAGAAGAGCTTGACCGCAGGGAAGTGATAGAGCATTTGGGCGTTTTGGCGGCAAAATACACCGGAGTGGATTTGTCCCAAACAAAATCCATGTGGAGCATAATCGACCTTGCACCGCTTGATGTGGATATTGACGAGAAGCAGGAAAACACCAATATGCTGGTTGAGGCTCTGCGGGAAAACGGCTATACCGATTTGGCAGAGCGGGTTGAAAGTATCAACAATACGCTGAGGGAAAAAATCATGCCGGTTTTCAATGAATTGCCGCGGTGCGTATAACAGTGTGATTTGAACGGCACAAATGAATTGGTGAAAGACGGTCGGTTTGCAGGGCTTATCGATTTTAATATGTCGGGCACGGACGTTAATATCAATGTGTTTTTGAATGAAACCAACTGGTTCCCCGAAGAAGATGAATTCGACAGTCTTTCCGTGCCTGAGATAATCGCAAGGCAGGATCACGAGCAGGAGGATAACCTTGCGGTTATCTTCAAGAATTACAGTCTGAACGATGCCGAAAAGTACGCTTTTCCTTATTACAAACGGATTGTTGATATGTTCCAATATCCCGATGTCTGCGAGATGGTCGAGTGGCTTAAGAATGACGCCCGCAGGGACAAATGTGCTGAATTGATTCGGGCGCTGGCAGACAAGCCGTTATGACATAGATGGCTTGTCACATGTTTATCTGAGCAAATTATATTCCTGCCGCCCGGTCAAGCAACGAAATTTAACATTTAACGAATACGGCTTGAATATTACTACTGATAAGGCTGTGCACGGTAGGGCATCGTATCGCTATACGAATAAAATTTATTGTAATACAATAAAAACTTATTGACATTCTGAAACTTCTATGCTATACTGAATTCAACAGCTTAAGGAGGTTGAATTATATGGAACAAAAGACTCTTTCAAAATGGTTAAAATGTATTCTTATCGGCGTGGGAATCTGCGGATTGATTGTTTTTGCGGCGGTGATCCCCATGTACGGAATATCTGTGCGGACGATGTACCCCGAATTTTCCAACCGTTTCTGGCCGTGGCTCGTTTTCCTTTGGATATCAGGGTTGCCCTGCTTTGTGGCTCTTGCCATGGCTTGGAAAATTGCCGCGAATATCGGAGCTGACCGTTCGTTTTCGGAGCAGAATGCTTTGATGCTCAGGCGGATATCAGAGCTTGCCATTGGGGACGCCGGCTTTTTCTTCGCCGGGAACATACTTCTGCTCATGCTGAATATGAGCCACCCGAGCGTTGTTATTGCTTCTGCCGGAATAGCCTTTGCGGGCGTTGCGGCGGCGGTAGTATGTGCGGTGATGTCTCATCTTGTAAAAAAGGCGGCGGATTTGCAGGAACAGAGCGATTTGACTATTTAGCATAGCGGCGAGCGTGAATCTGCGTGAAAGGAGCGTTAAAGAAAATGGAAGGAGAAATTATTTTTAATATAGACGTTATGCTTGCAAAAAGGAAAATGAGCGTGACCGAGCTTGCCGAGCGGGTGGGAATCACAATAGCTAATGTGTCAATTCTGAAAAACGGCAAGGCAAAGGCGCTGAAAATATCCACGCTGGTTAAACTGTGCGAGGCGCTGGACTGCCAGCCGGGGGATATTCTGGAGTATAGGAAAACGGATTTGGTATAGATCAAGGCGGCAAAGAGCAGTTCTTTGCCGCCGTTGCTTATTAAACAAACAGCGGCTCTGAGTAATCAGAACCGCATGGAGCTAGTGACGGGATTTGAACCTGCGACCTGCGCATTACGAATGCGCTGCACTACCACTGTGCTACACTAGCGAGTATTAAATGCAAACGAAATGTGTACACTTTGCCAACTGAGCTATTCTAGCAAATAAGAATCAAATTGCCTCATTATTATACACTTAAAACCCCGATTTGTCAATGATTTTTCGCGGATTTTTAGAGACTGGGCTTGCCCCCAGCGAAATATCCCGAAAAAAATTTAGCAGAAAATGAAAATTAGGCGGATAAAATTGATAAAAAGAATTGCTATTGCAGAATAAATGTGATATAATAAATTGGTACAAATGTACTTGATTGAAAAGCAACTTTATGCTATACTATACTTCATAGCAAAATCGATTTATCATGAAAGGATGAGAGCAATGTTTCAGGAGAACACAAAAAAACGCAGAGCGGGCGAGATAATAGGAATCATTGTAATTTTTATTCTTGCTATTCTTATAGTCTGCACCTTTGTTGTATACGGAATATTCAGAGATGCCAATAAAGCCCCTTCTGTTTTCGGACACAGGATATATCTTATGAATGGGGACGGTATGGAGCCAAGAATTAAGCAGGGTTCAGCCGTGTTTATAGACGAAGGAACAATGCCGGAGGCTGAGGGCAACGTTATTTTGTGCGATATAGACGGTCGCCTTGCGGTAGTAGGCTTCCAGGGCGCGCAGGATGTTACCATGCTTGACGGAAGCGTTCAGCGCAAGTATATCGTTAAGTACGATAACGCCCCGGCAGAGCAGGTCTGGGCGGTTGACGAGGGCGATATTATCGGAAGGGCGATATCATACGATACAACCCTTGGCGCGGTTATAAGGTTTGCATCCTCAAAAACCGGTATGCTGGTTATAGTTATAGTTCCCTGCGCATTGCTTGTTATTTATGAGATTGTAATGCTTATTATCTCTATGAAAAAGGGAAAAACAGCTGACGATATGGAGCTTGAGGATATTGAAACCATAGACGCAGCCGATATGAATTTCGACACTGCTAACGCTCTTGACTTCGGCAAGATGTCTGACAAGCCGGCTGCAAATAAGCAGGATTTGCAGTTCGACAAGGTTTTGGAGCAAAACCCCGCACCTGCCAAGGCTGATGCAAAGCTTAACTTTACCGCTTCCGAGGATGTTAAGCCCGCCCCCGCTTTGGAGCCTGCCCCAATGCCTGTTTCAGAGCCTAAGCCGGCACCTGCTCCTGCACCGATGCCTAAGTATACTCAGGCTTCCGCTCCGGCAGCTGCATCCGTATCTTCACCCACACCTACACCTACGCCCATACCTACACCCACACCTGCACCCGCTCAGACCTTTGCACAGGAAATCAGGCAAGCGGCTGTTCAGCCTGCTCCTCAGCCGGAATATCAGCCCACCTTTACCGAGCAGAAGATAAGTGAAGCGGCAAGCACCCTTACTTCTGCGGCAGATGATCAGGAGCAGTCAATGACATCGAGAATCGACGAGCTTATAAAGCTTTTGGAGGAAGAAAAGGCCAAGCTCGCAGGAAAATAATCCGGAATAGTTAAGACCTTGCCGCAAAGGGCGAAGGTCACGTTGCCTGAAATATCAGCGGGCGCTCGGCATATATCGGCTGAGCCCAGAGACGGCTCACACCTTGTAATCTTCGTACTATTGTTTGCCGTCTGCCGCGTTTACTCCGTTGTTGATGTTACATTTAAGGAATTGGTAAGCTCCTGCATATACTTTGCAGGAGCTTTCAATATATGGACGTAAACGCCGAACTTCTGTTAAGTCTCTTTTGAAGTTTGTGAGGAGCTATACTGTAAGGGCCGTTTGTGCGGTTCCCACTGAGCAAAGCAACAGCGTGTTGCTTGCTTTTTTTGCATATGAATGTTATTATTGTGGTACTGGATATTTTGAATGAGAGGGGAGAACATTATGCCAAAGAATGATAATGCACAATCGATAAGGCTTGTGGATAGTCTAAGAAAAAACTGCGGAGATGTTGCCGCGGAAGAGTTGGCGCAGAGATATCCGCTATCAAAAAGTGCAGATTTTGAGAAAAAGTTCAAATGGGCAGAGGGCGTCTGTTCATATCTGGACAGTAATTTTTCCGAAGATGAGATTTTGAAAATTCGTTCTGAATGCCGCTGCAACGATGGAAAATCGATTGCGGATAAGCTGCTGAAATATCTTAAAGGGTCGGGCAGCATAGAAGAATTTGTTGATAATTTCAATCGCAGCGAAACATTTGCTCAGTTGGTATACATAAATGATAAGAAAATATATTTCTGCTATCCGGAATGTTATTGCCCATGCGTAAAAAGGGTGCCGAAAGCATTGTCAAAAACCTGGTGCTTATGTACGTTGGGAAATGCGGCAGGAATATTTCAAAGGGTATTTGGCTATGAGGTCTCGGTGAATTTGCTTGAAAGCATAAAATCAGGCGGAAGCCGGTGCGTAATAGAGGTATGCTTATAAAGAAGGAGATTTGAGGAATGGAAACAAAAGAAGTTATTCTGAAATTAAGGGAGAAAAACGGTCTTACTCAGGGCGAGCTTGCCGACAAGGTGTTTGTTACCCGTCAGGCAGTCTCTCGCTGGGAGACAGGTGAAACTCAGCCCAATGTTGACACTTTGAAGCTATTATCGAAGCTGTTCGATGTATCAATAAACACACTTTTAGGCTCTCCCAGAAGGCTTATATGCCAGTGCTGCGGTATGCCGCTGGACGATTCCTCGATAA